>PWOA01000042.1 GCA_003564155.1 Candidatus Cloacimonadota bacterium | reverse complement strand
GCCGGAAACAAAATGTAGGGGCAACCCTTGCGGTTGCCCTTTATCGGGCAGGGGCAAGCCCAGCCCCTACAATGAGAATATCCTGCCAAAAATAGCATGAATATGTTTGATAAGGTACTAAAGGTAGTTTAACTAAGAGAATAATCAATAATTTTACCGATTAAATCTTCAAAAGATATACCAATTTTTTCTGCAGCCATTGGTGTTAAACTCAAAGAAGTCATACCTGGTAATGTATTTAGTTCTAAAAAATAATAATCTTCCCCATCGAAACGATAGTCAATTCGTGCATACCCTTTACAGTCGAATTGTTTGAATATAAATTCGGATTTTTCCTTTAATGATTCTGTAGTTGCCTCAGATATCTGCGCCGGAATCAGATAATCTGTCTTTCCTTGGGTATATTTATGAGTGTAATCATACCAGCCTTCCTTAGTCTTTATTTCGACTACTGGTAATGCTTTATTGCCTAAAATCGAAACCGTTAGTTCCGATCCATCAATAAATTTTTGAATTATTATTCTATCGCTATACTGGAATGCATTAAATATTGCTTTTTGTAACATATCTTCATTCTTTACAATACTAATACCGTATGATGAGCCGGACTCATTCGGTTTAACAACTAAAGGGAACCCGTATTTACTGACAATAGATCTAATATTTAGCTGAGGAATAGCCTCTAAAACCGTATAGTCTGCTACCTTAACTCCTAATCCGTTAACAAGCTTAAAACTAAGTATTTTGTCCATAGAAAGTGCACTTGCCTTAAATCCGGAACCGGTGAAATTCAGTCCCAGTAAACTTAAATAAGCTTGTAAAACACCATTTTCACCAACTCCACCATGTAAACCATTGAAAACTATATAGGGATCCATTTTAACCAAATATGCCCCGAACTCAGACCAAGAAGAAAAACCCTGAGGATCGACAAGGTGAACATTATAACCTAAATTTTGCAGTGCTCTATTTATAGCAGTACATGAATTGAGAGAAACCTCCCTCTCTTCGGATGATCCACCTGTTAATAAAACTACCAATCTCTTCATAAATACCTCATTATCACATTTATTTGTCTTATCTATATACCCGTTATTGTCAACTAGTATTCTCTTTGAGTTAACAGCTTAGGATATAAGTGATTAAATATCTTGACTAAAAAATCATCTCTTTATTTTTTCCCTTTGGATATTTGTAGTTTTGAGGTTAAGCAATGAAAAAAATATTTGCTGAAGAGACTATTCTTTTCATCAGTCTGGTAAAGTGGTTTTTTTTATCATCAATAGTAGGCATAATTGTTGGATGCTCAACTGCTGTTTTTCTTAAACTCCTTGATTGGGGAATCGGTATAGGACAATTTCATGCACGGTACTATATCTTACTACCCATCGCTATGTTTATCAGCTCTTTATTTGTCAAGTTATTTGCACCTGATGCCCAGGGGCATGGAACTGAAAAAATTTTAGAAGCTATTCACAAACGATCAGGTAAGATTAAATTTCAAGTAGTCCCTATTAAGTTAATATCGACCATTTTAACTATTGCAACAGGTGGATCGGCGGGGAAAGAAGGTCCTGCAGCCCAGATTGGGTCAGGTTTAGCTTCTTCTTTTGCTGGCTTGATTAGAGCCAATAATCGAGAAAGAAAAAGACTCGTTATTTGCGGAATTAGTGCCGGATTTGCGGCTGTATTCGGAACACCGATAGCCGGTGCAATATTTGGTCTGGAAGTGTTAGTCGCCGGTGTAATCGTACATGAAGATCTATTTCCTTCATTCGTAGCAGGTGTTATTAGCTTTCAGGTAGCTAGCTTGTTGGGTATTGTTTACAACCATAATATTATTACAGTTGCTCCTACTCTAAATAGCTCTCTATTTGTTATAATTATTTTTGCAGGAATATTCTTCGGCTTATGTTCACTATACTTGATCGAAATCTTGAATTTCATTGCTCGTTTAGCTCAAAAAATTAATATTTGGGAACCAATAAAAGGTTTGATCGGAGGTTTGATAATAATTTTCCTGGTATATCTATTTTCAGACAGCTATCTAGGGTTGGGGC
This sequence comes from Candidatus Cloacimonadota bacterium, assembly GCA_003564155.1. Lineage (GTDB taxonomy): Bacteria > Cloacimonadota > Cloacimonadia > Cloacimonadales > PWNZ01 > PWOA01. Next base: position 90,544 of record PWOA01000042.1, on the reverse strand, counting down.
TAGAAACCATTGATACTACGCTTAAAGGTGGTAACGTTATTTGGTATGCTTTTTTACTGAAAGGTATGTTTACAGCAATAACTCTAAGTTTCGGTGGCAGTGGAGGCTTAATAACTCCAATTTTCTTTATAGGCACAACAGCCGGAGCTGCTTTTGCGCAATTATTTAACCAAGACATTTCAACATTTGCATCTATAGGATTAGTAAGCTTGCTTGCAGGAACAACGAATACTCCAATAGCCTCAAGTATTATGGCTATAGAAATGTTTGGCTCTCACATAGCTCCTTATGCAGCTCTTGCTTGTATTATTAGCTTCTTAATGACAGGTCATAGATGTGTTTATCCATCACAATTATTAGGAATTCAAAAAAGTATGTCTCTGAGTGTCAACATTGGAATGGACATGGACAAAATCAAAGCTTCAGTTAAACTACAGGATAATATAATACTACACCGTATAATTTCTTTATTACGATGGAAAAAGAATAATGGAGATAAGAGTCAAGGTAATTAGCATTACGTTAATGTCATCTTTGTCCCTTTGATTATGAGCATCTCAAGAACACTCAAAACCAGATTTTTAATTATTATGTGTATTTACCATAGTTTATTCCGATACTTATAGCATGTTCATTGCTTAATTACAGCTTGAAACTTCTTATTTTATTCTCATAATATGGTTTATCAAGCTAAAGGAATCAAGTAACAGATGACTTATCAAGATGTAAACAAATCGTCTTCCATCAATTGTGATATTGTTTTGTTAAGCTTATCTTTTTTTAAATGACGATAAAACTTGATAGGTGTTATCATTGATATAAGTTGATTTTTAATCAAATAAACTGACCATACTCTCAAATTAAAACGAGTTTTTTTATCGAGTTTATACACTTCTATCTTCCATACCTTACCGTGATTTTTCCTAAAGCAATAAGTCCAGCCTTTATAAACTAAATCCTTTATAATAGTCTTAGTTGCTTCACCTTCCGCTTGATTTACATCATTATATTTAGCATAGATCATGAGGAGTTCTTCTTCGCTATATCCAAATATCCGAGGTTCATCAATCACACTTTTTACAGGATGCTCTTTTATCTCGATGATAACAGCATTAGGACTTATCCAATATTGATCTATCATTTTTACTCCTTTCTATTAAATCTATAACGTAAATTAATGAGAACTATAACATACAAGTAATGTGATTTTAGTTGACTAATTCTTAAATCTCAATAACATGGATTTCGAGGAATAATGCAACATAATGTTCTTAATTCAGTATTTATATAATGAATAGATCTTTTACATGAATATATGGGGGTGATCGGTTTCGACAGGGATGAAGAGGATAGTCGATGCATATCGGGAAGGTTACCTACCCGTTATCAATGGTGACAAAGCATAAATGCAAACAACGAATATCAATTAGCAGCTTAATAACTGCTACGCTTATGCATAACATGCTGTCGGTTATGCAATAAGTGTCATATTTGACAGCTATGTTGTTACGAGCTGCTCGATTGTAGCAACGAGAGTTATGAGCTGCGTTTCCCGTAAGGTTTTGGCTATTCAACCGCGGGTAACTAAGACAATGAATAACCTAAATATGTAGATTCGGCTATAGGCTTATCTCTGGACGCGGGTTCGATTCCCGCCACCTCCACCATTGATCCAATTGAGATAAAAAATTCCTTGATAATTAATTAGTAAATATAAATAAATATAAATATGGAATTTCCATGAAAATCATTCATACTTCTGACTGGCATTTAGGGCGATCATTGTATAATCGTAAAAGGTATGAAGAGTCTGCAGATTTTTTAAACTGGCTTGCTGATCTGATTGATTCAGAAAATATTGATGCCTTATTAATTGCTGGAGATGTTTTTGACAATAGTACGCCTAGTAACCGGGCACAAGAATTATATTACAGTTTTCTAAGTAGAATAGCAGTTTCGTGCTGCAAAAATATCATAATAATAGCAGGAAATCATGATTCACCTTCACTGCTCAATGCTTCTAAAGATCTTTTAAAAGTTATGAATATTTTTGTAATTGGATCTGTTGAAGAAAATATTGAAAATGAAGTTATTGTTTTGAAAGACAAAATTGATCTCCCTGCTGCTATAGTCTGTGCCGTGCCTTATTTAAGAGATAAAGACATTAGAACTTCTGAGATCGGGGAAGATATTGGACAAAAAAATATCAAATTAATCGAAGGTATAAAAAACCATTATCATAAAGTTCTTGAAATAGCCCGGCAAAAATCATCTGCCTCACTACCTATCATCGCAATGGGACATTTATTTACAACGGGAGGTAAAACAATTAAGGATGATGGTGTCAGAGAACTGTATGTCGGATCTTTAGCTCATGTAAATTCTTCAATATTTCCCGATTATATAGATTATTTAGCGTTAGGTCATTTGCATATCCCCCAAAAAATAGCAACTCGAGACAATATGAGGTATTCGGGATCTCCTCTACCGATGGGTTTTGGTGAAGCAAAAGATATTAAGAAGTTAATATCTATCGAATTTAGGGGTAATAATCCCATTGTTCAAGAAATCGAAATTCCATCCTTTCAAAGACTTGAGAGAATCTCCGGCGATCTCAATGTAATACAAAAATGTATTGAAGATTTCAAATCCATCAATAACAACATTTGGTTAGAAATCGAGTATACCGGTGAAGAAATCATACCCAATCTAAAAACAGTAATCGATGAATTGGTAAATGATTCAGATATTGAAGTTTTAAGAATTAATAACAAACGAATTCTTCGCAGATATATTGAACGGATAACAGAAGATGAGACCTTAGATGATTTGAACGAAAACCAGGTTTTCGCAAGATGCTTAGATGTACACGAAATTACAGCTGATGAAAGATTGGCATTAAATCAATGTTATCAAGAGATACTTTTTGACTTGCAAGATAAGAATTCCGATCAATGTACACACTAATCCTTTTTGCTACGAATCTTTACTTACCAAGACCTTATGTTCTCTTAGGAGATTAAGTGAAGATTTTAAAGCTTAGATTTAAAAATCTCAACTCCTTGATCGGTGAATGGGAAATTGATTTTTCTATTCCCAATTATGCCCATGATGGGATATTTGCTATTATTGGCCCTACCGGAGCCGGTAAGTCAACTATATTAGATGCGATTTGTTTAGCATTATACGGTAAAACACCTCGATTGACTGCTATCAACAAAAAAAGTAATGAAATCATGTCATTACAAAGCGGAGAGTGTTTTGCTGAAGTAACCTTTGCAACTAAATCCGGCACATTTAGCTGTCATTGGTACCAACGTAGAGCAAGAAAACACCCCCAAGGCGATCTTCAGGATCCCAAACATGAAATTGTAGAATTACAAGAATCCGGAGAAGGAACTATCCTTGAATCTAAAAGATCACAAATAGGTTCGATCATTGAGCAAAAAACTGGAATGGATTTTAAGCAGTTTACAAGATCAATGCTTTTGGCTCAGAATAATTTCGCAGCTTTTCTGCAAGCTTCACCGGGAGAACGTTCTCCAATATTAGAACAGATCACTGGCACTGAGATATATAGTCAAATTTCAATTAAAGTCTATGATAAACAAAAGGAGGAGAAAGATAGACTGATCTCCTTTACATCAGAATTGTCAAGCATACAATTACTGACTACAGAAAAAGAAACAGAAATTAAGAATGATCTTGATCACAAGATAAACAAAGAAGAAGAGTTATCGCAAAAAATGAAAGATATTAATGATTCTCTTAACAGATTGGAAAACATTAACAAACTGCGAAAGGAGAAACAATCATTAACTAATGAATTTAAAGCTATTCTCTTACAGTTTAAAGATACCAAAGAAGAAAGATTCAAATTAAAATTGGCAAATTCAGCTGCTGAATTAGAAGCTGATTATATCACTATCTTCAATACAAGAAAAGAACTGCAACAATACAAAAAGTCTCTATTAGATAATCAAAACCGGTTACCTCAAATACAAGAATCTCTGATAAATGTTGATAAACAACTCCAAAAAGCACAGAATAGACTTAGCACAGCTAAAACTCAACTAAAATCTGAACAATATCTGATAAAACAGGTAAGAGATTTAGATACCCGCATTTCTGAAAAAAAAGATCACCAAAATATTATTAAAGAAGAACTAAAGAGGATAGAAAAAAAACTGACAGCAATAAAAGAAGAGCAAAGCCAATATCAAAATTCTTTAGATTCCGTAAAAAATGATTCCCTTATTTACCAAGAATACTTGAAAAATCATAAACAGGATGTGCAGTTAATTACGGAATTAGGATCAATAGGCGAAAAAATCAATCAACTCAAAAGTTTAAATGAAGAGTATAGTCAGCAAGAAGTTTCCTATAACAGTTTACAGGATAAGTTCAGAGAAGATGATAAGATTCTTGAATCACATCAGTCTATTTTATCGAAACATCAATCCCAAGTTGAAGATATTAACAAGTTGATCGAATCTAAAAATGCAGAATCTGATTCGGTTTTAGATTGTAAAACACTTTTTGAGCTGAGGACAAAAAAAGATTCGTTACTCCAAGAATTAGCTTACTGTAATAAGGTTAAATCTTTAAACGTTCACCGTGCTTCACTGCAGGAGGGCAGACCGTGTCCTCTGTGCGGCTCAAAAGATCACCCATACATCGATACTTTGAGTTTGCCACAAATTGATAAAACCGAAACAAAAATTACCAAATTGAATAACTTAATTAATAAAGTAGAAATAATTCATAAAAATATCGAAGAGCTAAAACAAAAACAAGACATCATTGAAAAAGAAGTTGCTAAAGCAGACAAGACAGTCACCTCTTATAAAATCAAAAAACGAGAAGCCAACAATCACTTGAAACTTATTAAAAGTAATCTTGAACGTTGTCTAGAAAAAATCAATGAACTCTCGAGATTACTAGTAGTTTATTTAACACCATTTGGGGTCAAGATAATCGATAATAACCAGCTGAATAACATATATTCTATACTGGAGAATAAGCTAAATAAATGGCTTAAAATCAACGAAAAGACCATTCTTGGGGAAAAGAAATGTAATAACCTCTCCTTAATGATTCAAAAAAACGATGTAATTATTGAGACCTACGAAAAATCTTTAACTGACAGAAATAAATATCTAACTAGCCTTAATGAAGAACTTGAAATACTAATAAAAGATCGTATTAATATTTATGGTACAAAAAATACCGAGGAAGAAGAAGTTCGACATGAGGCAATAATTAATGAGTCAGAAAAACACTTGGAAAAAATAAGATTAAACAGAGACTTTATAAAAGATAATCTTAATGATATCAAGATACGTATTCGTGCTTTAACTACGGCTATAAAAGAAAAAGATCACACTTTACAAGAGCTAAAAACAAAATTTTTATCACATTGTGAAGCAGTAGGTTTTTCAAATGAAACTGATTTTCTCACGGCCAGACTCTCGTTGAAGGATAGAAAAGAATTAACGAGGTTTTTGAAGGACATTGACGATAAACTAGCAGATATCAATTCCCGTCGAAAAGATTGTCTAAGACGATTAAAAAACGAAACTGACAGGGGGTTAGTCTCCACACCAATGGATGTCCTAACAGACTGGCAAGCAGAGATCGCACAGGACTTGAAGATATTTAGAGAAGATATTGGTGCATATAAGCAACAACTAATTGATAACAGCAGGGGGAAAATTAGATTTCATGATAAACTAAAACAATTAGAGTTTCAAAAACAAGAATTCGGTAAATGGGAAAAGTTAAATTTGTTGATCGGATCTGCAGACGGGAAAAAATTTCGGAACTTTGCACAAGGAATTACTTTTGAAGTAATGGTTTCTAATGCTAATAAGCAGTTGGAAAAAATGAATGATCGTTATCTTTTAATCAGAGATAGAAACAATCCTTTAGAATTAAATGTTCTTGATAATTATCAAGCTGGAGAAATTCGTTCAACCAAAAACCTTTCCGGTGGAGAAAGTTTTATTATCAGTCTCGCTTTAGCGCTAGGTCTGTCTCACATGGCAAGTAATAAGGTCAGTGTGGACTCATTATTTTTAGATGAAGGGTTTGGTTCTTTAGATGAAGATTCATTGGAAACGGCATTAGAAACTTTGGCCGGTTTATACAAAGAAGGAAAAACCATCGGCATTATATCTCATGTGCCCGCTTTGAAAGAACGAATAACAACCCAAATCAGTGTTCAGCCGATCTCTAGTGGGAAAAGCAAATTATTTGGACCCGGATGCAAAAAAATCAGTTAGTTTATACTTATAACTCTTCTTTATCGATGCAACCTGAAACAATTACTTGTTCACTTTATTTATAAACTTTTAGATGAAAATGTTTTGTTAATGTGGAAAAACTGTTACATTATTCAATAAAAGAACTGACGGAGGTATGATGAGTTTAGCAGAACTAAACAAAGAAAATTTTGACAAAGAAATCAACAATGGGATAACTGTGATAGACTTCCACGCACCCTGGTGTGGTCCATGCAAAATGGTCAATCCCATAATTGAAGAATTAGCAACTGAATTGACCGATATAAGCTTTAGAAAGGTTAATATTGATGACAATCAAGAGATTGCAGTCAAATACAATATCATGAGTATACCTACAATACTAATTTTTAAAGATGGAAAGCCGATAACATCCAGTGTAGGAGTTGTTTCCAAGGATGCTTTAAAGAAGAAAATTGAAAACGTTAAGTAAGGAAACAATATTATTTTTCGGGGATGAAGCATAGGATTTTATGTGCTTCATCCTTTTTATCTGTTATGATCAATGTTTCTCACAGTATTATAAGCTGCTAACAAGTTTTTTTCTTCTATCTCCCAGTTATACTTAGTCGATACCGCCTGTTTACCTTTCTTGCCCATAATTTTAGCTTGTTGTTGGTTGCGAAAAAGAAAATGCATTTTATCCGTTAAATCTTCAAAATTGTTCGGATCATATAGAACCCCTGCTTGTGTTTCTTGAATTATTCTTTTAATCGGCCTACAATTGGTAGCAATAATCGGTTTCCCGATCATCATATATTGGAAGAGTTTGTTGGGTATCCCGTAATCACTATTTTTATTTTTTAGGTGAGGTAATAAAGCGACATCCGCAGAAGCAACAATCCGGTAAAGATCTTCCAAAGGTTTCCAACCCCAAAACTTAATACTTCCTTTGTCAATCTTCTTATCTAACAAATAATTATCAAGCCTTTCATAATCTCCAACTATCCATAGTACTACATTGGGGATCTTTGTTGTAAGCAATCTAAAAGCTTTTATCATAACATCGATTCCTTTAGATAGATATATATTCCCGGCATAAACATAAGTAAAACCCACTTTCTTAATATCTAAGGATTGGACCGATACTCTCTCAGGAGTATTAGAAACAATAAATATTTTCTCCCTTCGTATCCCCATACTCTCAAATCGTTGACGCTGTTCCTCTATAATCGATATAATTACATCTGCCTTCTTGAGCATTTCTTTTTCATAATGTAACCATTGATTTGTAGAATGTAACAGCTTACCAACTGTTGTCTTAGTATGTAATGAAGATTCTAGCATATACGGATAATTTTCGTGTGAATCAATGACTAATGGAATCTTCTTATCCGATTTAATTTCGTAAACTACCTTAGCTAAAGGTAAATCATGCAGATGAATAAGATCAACATTATAATTAATCAATACATACTTCAAAAAAGATCGCCAAAAATTAAAGTAAAAAGGAAACTTTAAACAACCGACACTCGACTGATAAATAAATTTTGGCATGTATTTCCTAAAAACAGTTAAATTCCCTGTATGTTCAACTTCATCTTCACCTTTTTTCTTTGTACAAGCTAAAACGATTTGATGTCCTTCTTTAAGTAATGTTTTAATCTCTTTTTCAACCCGTATATCGGGTGGATAATCATGTTCTAATACCATTAATACTAACATATTGAAATCCTTTAAATGCTTGAATAATCAAGAATTTTCCAATTCGTACAAACGATCTCTTATTTCTGCTGCTTCTTCAAAATGTAGTTGTTCTGCTGCTTTTTTCATCTCTTTACGCAATAATTTTATGATCTGATCCTTTGATTCAAGCTTAAAATACTCTTCAAAACCATTTTTTGTTTCTCTATCCTTTTTCCCATATTCGACACAACCCTCAGCAACGGAAGTAGACATCATAATATCATCAATACTTTTGTAGATCGATATTGGAGTTATATCATTTAACCGATTAAATTCTAATTGCTTGGATCGCCGGCGATTGGTCTCTTGAATAGCCTCTCCCATTGCCGGTGTAACATTGTCAGCATAGAATATCACTTTCCCATTAACATTTCTTGCAGCTCTACCGGCAGTTTGTATCAAGGAACGAGCAGATCGAAGAAAACCTGTTTTATCAGCGTCAAATATAGCCACCAATGAAACTTCAGGTAAATCTAACCCCTCCCGCAAAAGATTTATGCCAACTAAAACATCAAACTCATCAAGACGGAAATCCCTAATAATTTTTGACCGTTTAATTGAATCTATCTCGCTATGTAAATACCTAACTCTAATACCGGCTTCAGAGAGATATTCCGTTAAATCTTCAGCCATCTTCTTTGTTAGTGTTGTTACTAAAACTTTATTAACTTTAGACAATGAGTCATCCTGTAGTTGCAAATCACAATCATATTTTGCAGACACAAGATTTGTTTGCTGATGATCTTTCCCATTAACCGTACTCACGAGGCACCTGCTTCTTATCTGTTCTAATAAATCATCTACTTGAGATGCAACCGGTTTTACCTCAATTTGTGGATCTGGTAATCCTGTAGGCCTTATAACCTGCTCCACGAAAACACCATCAGTTTTGTTTAGTTCATATTCTCCCGGTGTTGCCGAAACGAAAATAATCTGCTTAATATGTTCCTCAAACTCTTCGAAAGTAAGTGGACGGTTATCATAAGCAGACGGAAGGCGAAAACCATACTCTACTAGATTCTTTTTACGAGACAAATCCCCTCCATACATAGCTCTAATTTGAGGTAAAGTTGCATGGGACTCATCAATTATCAACAAAAAATCTTCTGGGAAATAGTCAATAAGACAAAAAGGTGGAGATCCGGGAGGAACACCGGTCAAATGACGAGAGTAATTCTCTATCCCTGAGCAGTAACCGATTTCTCTAAGCATGTCAATGTCAAATCTAGTTCTTTGTTCAATTCTCTGAGCTTCAACAAGGAGATTATTATCGTTGAAATAACGTACTTGTTTTTCAAGCTCTCTCTCAATTGAGGCAATAGCTTTTTCAATACTATCACCACTTGTAATGAAATGTTTAGCTGGATATACAGAGTAATGATCTACATCTTCAATAATACGATTATCGATAGGATTGATTCTTACAATTCTCTCAATAACATTATCAAAAAACTCAATTCTTACTGAATGTTCCATATAGGCAGGATAAACATCAACTACATCCCCTCTAACTCGAAAAGTGCCACGTTCAAATGATACATCATTTCTCCCATAATGTATAGACACTAACTTCCCCAGTAACTCTTCTCTATCAATTATTTGTCCTCTCTTTAGTGGTATCAATGCTTTCTTATAGTCATGTGGTATACCTAGTCCATAAATACAGGATACACTTGCGACAATTATCGTATCCTGTCTTTCCATTAATGACATCGTCGCTCTTAATCTCAGTTTGTCAATTTGCTTGTTTATATCAGAATCTTTTTCAATATATAGATCTTTGGTTGGGATATACGCTTCAGGTTGGTAGTAATCATAATAACTAATAAAAAACTCTACAGCATTATCAGGGAAAAGCTGTTTGAATTCTCCATATAATTGAGCAGCTAAAGTCTTATTATGTGAAATTATTAGAGTGGGTTTATTTATATTGGAGATAACATTTGCCATAGTAAATGTTTTACCTGATCCGGTTACACCGAGCAATACCTGATATTTTTTCCTGTTAAATATTGCCTCAGTTAGTTCATTTATTGCTTGAGGTTGATCACCTTTAGGTTTATAATTCGCTACTAACTTATATTGCCTCATTAATTCCTCTTAATAAATAATTGACAGTAATTGTTTATTAGGGTGTCTCATTGTCAATATAATAAGAATCTTTACAAATATCACCTCATTAATTTTAAAGCTTCTATTGAATAAGGTGATCATATTGATTACTACAGCAATCGATAATATTACTTGCTATTATGAAAAAAAGTATTAGATTCGATATAACCAATGACTTTCTAATTAATAAAAGTAAAATAACGGAGATTATTATGATAACTCTAAAAGAGTGCAATGTTTGCCCAAGGATGTGCAGAGTAAATCGTTATGAGACTGCAGGATATTGCAAAGCAGGAGTAACTTTAAAGATTAATCTTTACCAATTGCATTTTGGGGAAGAACCAAACCTTAGTAATAATAAAGGAAGTGGTGCAATTTTCTTCTCTTACTGCAATACGAACTGTGTTTACTGTCAAAATTTCAGCATTAGTCAGTTCGGTTGGGGCAAAGAAATCTCAAAGTCAGAATTATCGGATATAATGATTAAACTCCAAGAATTGGGAGCAAATAATATCAACCTCGTGACTCCAACACATTTCACTCCACAAATCATTGATTCCCTTCAAATGGCTAAAAAAGATGGCCTTACAGTACCCGTAGTTTGGAATAGTAACGCTTATGAAAGTATAGATACATTAAGAAAGTTAGAAGGTTTAGTTGATATTTATCTTCCTGATTTCCGTTACTTCGATAATTTAGCTGCAAAAAAATATTCCGATGCAGAAGATTATCCTGATGTAGCTGCGAAAGCAATCCTGGAAATGTTAAGGCAAGTTGGACACATTAAAGAAAAAGACGGATTAGCTTTCAAAGGGTTAATGATTCGAGTATTACTTTTGCCGGGTAATAAAAATAAAGCTGACAAGATCTTGGAATGGATTAAACAACACTTAGGAAATGAAACATATATAAGCCTGATGGGTCAATATTATCCTACATATAGAGCTTCTGCATATCCGGAACTTAATAGATCTGTCAGTCAAGAAGAGTATAATTATATAGTTGAAATCTTGAATTCTTTAGGCTTTGAAAATGGATATATTCAAGATAGAACCAGCTCTGAAGATTGGACTCCCAAATTTTTTAATTAGAATAACTATAGATATATAAGAAATACATACCATCAAATATTCATCAAATTGGTGGGATATACCCTGTAATGTTGAAAAGGAGTAACATGGATAGCTTGCGAAAGGAAACTAGATATGATGTAGCCATCATTGGTGGAGGTCCGGCTGGACTGGCTGCAGCAATATATGCAGCCCGAGGAGCAATGTCGACTGTTATATTTGAAAAAGGGTTAGTAGGTGGACAAATACTTGTAACAGCCGAGGTAGAAAACTACCCTGGTTTTGAAGAGACAACAAGTGGTTATTTTATCGTAGAGAAAATGAAAAATCAAGCATTAAAGTTTAAATCTGAAATAATTCAGGAAGAAGTTCGTGCAATAAGTCCTGAAGGACTTTGCAAAATCATTGAAACCAATAACAATATTTATAGAACAAAAGCAGTCATTTTCTGCACTGGAGCTCATCCAAGAAAGTTATTAGTGCCCGGAGAGAAAAGATTTACCGGTAAAGGAGTGTCCTATTGTGCAACTTGTGACGGTGCTTTGTATAGGAATAAGACTGTAGCAGTTATTGGAGGTGGAGATTCAGCCGTTGAAGAAGCACTGTTTCTAACTAAATTCGCCCAAAAAGTATATCTAATTCATCGCAGAGACAAACTAAGAGCCGTTCATGCTATTCAGCAAAAAGCTTTTAATAATAAAAAAATCGAGATAATATGGGATACTGTAGTTCAAGAGATAGAAGGAGATTCAATAATTAAAAACCTTATATTGTTCAACAAAAAAGAATCGAAAACTACTAATTTAGCCATTGACGGAATTTTTATATATGTGGGTATAATTCCCAACAATGATCTTGTCGAATCGAAACTGGATTTAGACCCTCAAGGATTTATTATAACTGATGATAGCCGCCATACTAATATTCCTGGTTTTTTTGCAGCAGGAGATGTCATTCACAAAGTTCTCAGACAAGTAGTTACTGCTGTTAGTGATGGAGCAACGGCTGCTTTTTCAGCAGAAAAGTGGATTGAAGAGAATATCGATAATTTTCCTCAGTAATATATCTTGATTTTAACTGATAACTGAGGGTGGATACTAATGCTCAATTTTATCATAACATTATTACTTATTTGCTCGGTAAACACAGTCTTTGCAAACTCCGAGCCGATAGAAGAATATAGCAATCAACTTCAAGAATTAATGACAGACCTTCAAGAAAGAGATGTCCCTCAGGAATGGTTTTTAAGTAATTTGGAACGTGATAATTTTACTTTTTATCCTCGAGTTGAACATTTTTTTAACAATATGGCAGAAAATCGTGTTCGTCGCGGTGAAATAAGTGTATTAGACTACAAGAATTTTTTCGGTATTGAAGAGAAAATACGCAAAGGTTTGATATTCATTGAGGAACATTATGATATACTGAGCGAAGTTCAAAAAATCAATGGAATTGATTTTGAATTGGTTGTCTCAATCTTGGGCATGGAAACTAACTTTGCACAAGAAAGGCAAAGAGGCAACTTCTACGTCTTTGATACCCTCGTTTCACAATATATATTACTCAGTAATCGAAGACGTTTTGCCGTTAATGAATTATCAGCGCTTTATAGATTTTCTGAGAAAATTGATAAAGATATTGATTATTTTATTGGCTCTTTTGCTGGGGCTAGTGGATGGGGTCAGTTTATACCTACTTCCCTAGAATATTATTTTAAATCAATAGATGGAGTTGATAAAAATACAGACATTTTTTCGATTGAGGACACTTTGGTAAGTATCGATAATTATTTAGCATTACATAGATTGAATAAAAATACAATGGATTCTCATGAACATCGTTACAATGCAGTATATGCTTATAATCACAGCGATGCTTATGTTCAGGCTGTACTTTATATGTACAAACAATTGAAAAAACGTTAATTTTTAATGCTGGGGGAACACTTTCAATATTGGTTGTTTTGTGAATACATTGTAGGTGGGCGGGTAGTATCTTGAAATTCAAGAACTAACCGCTTCCATAATAATTAACCTTCTAGATTTATCGTCACATAACGATAATTATTATCCGGAGTAAGTACGTAACAAAGAATTATATTACTCTCACCTTTGTTATGTTTATCTTGAGCTTCCTGGATAAGTCTATTATAGTCATTAATACTATCAATCTTTTCTCGATTGATCTCTTTAATTACTTCTCCAACCCTTAGATCCGATTTATGAGCGGGAGTATTCATTTCTATTGAAGTGATAACAACTCCGTGATCTGCTGTTATATTATGTCTTGCCGCAAAATTTCCTTTCAAATCTTGAACTTCTAAACCCAACCATGGTCGTTCTTCTGCTGCTTCTTCTTTTTGAACGATACTCTCATCCGGCATTTCCTCTAATACTGCATACAATGTTCTATGCTGATTATTTCTGATTATTTTTATCGGAACTCTTTCACCGACTCCAGCTTCTGCAACTAATATTCTAAAACGAGGTACATCTCTTACTACTTCTCCCGCGAATTCAACAATAACATCTCCATTCTTTAAGCCTGCATCTGTAGCAGGAGTTCCCCTCTCTACTTGAGCAACTAACACACCACCTATTCTTTCTAAACCTAAACTTTGTTGTAAATCTGAGGTTATTTCTTGGGGAAGGATACCTAAATACGCTCTAACAACTCTACCTTCAGTAAGTATATCATTAACTACTTTTTTAGCCATATTTATTGGAATTGCGAAACCTATTCCTATGTTCCCTCCGCTGGTTGTTGTGATAGCTGTGTTAATACCAATCACTTTACCTTCAATACTGAGTAAAGGACCACCACTATTACCAGGATTTATTGCTGCATCGGTTTGGATATAATCCTGATAAAGTGGAGAATGACCTCCAAAGTTTAAAGAAGCTCGTCCTGTTGCTGAAATAACTCCAACCGTTACAGTTCTATCTAACCCTAATTGACCAAAGGGATTTCCAATAGCAATTGCCCACTCTCCAATTTCTATCCTATCAGAATCTCCTAAAGGTGCTTTAACTATTGTTTCATTTTGGGGTACGGATATCTTTATCACTGCTAAGTCTGTTTGAGGGTCTAAACCTAAAATTTCAGCATTATACTTTGCTTTATCAGCCAAAGTTACTGTAATTACTGTATTATCACCTTTATCAACTACATGGTTATTCGTCAAAATATAGACATCTTCTCCGTGGCGATCTATTATGAAGCCGCTACCCGTTGATACGGATCTCCTCGTCTGTTGTCTAGGACCAAAGAAAAATCGGAAAAAATCATCATCGAAAGGAAGTTGCCCTCCCGGTAATCTTGTATCGACTTCGGCTTCAACTTGAATATTTACAACACTTTCAGTTATGTCTCTAACTACTTCAACAAAGGGACTTCTCCCGGTTTCTGTAAGCGGATAACGTGAAAATATATCAGTATTACAGAGACTGAATACTATGACAAGTATAACACTTACCAAAATAATTCGCTTTAATGATATCACCATTATATCTCCTTATCATTTAGTTTCTATTGCAAAACGGTTGAATCTTCTTTGATGTTTCATTACAATTATTCTTTAAGCTACTTTAGCAAATAAAGTACCCATATATTCAACTAGATTTATATTGATGTGATAGTATCATATAAGTTCCTTATACAGTTCATAAATAACAATAATTATTTACATTCATACAATCAGCCCTCCCGAGTCCACCTATTTCAGGACACCTCACACCTCACACTTCACTCTTAGCCCTTAACCCTTTGCCTCCCAACTTTGAAACCTAGTCTACTATCCTACTAGTCCACAAGTCTACTAAAAGTTTTTTTAAAGATAATTTTTATAAAAGATTTGCCGGTTAAAGTATTATCCATGATTATTCGTGACACCGTTTTGATAAGTCAGTAAAGTATTGTAAAATCACTTAAATATTGACAAACAAATCATCTTGAATCCTTTGTATATTTTGTTTATCGAAACATCCTAAGGATAAATAAAGTTATGGTGTATTAATATAGGAGGTTATTTAATGAAATCTTGGCTTATCTTGGCATTTTTTGGAGCTATATCAGCACTATTATTTGCTTTTTATTTTTATAAAACCATGAAAAAAAAATCAGAAGGTACTACGACAATGATCGAGATTGCTCAAGCAATAAGAGATGGAGCAAGAGCATATCTTCGTCAACAATATAGAGTTGTAGCGATTTTTTTCGCAGTTGCATTCTGTGTATTTTTAGTATTTGCCCTAATACTAAAAATACAAAATATTTGGACACCTTTTGTATTCATCACCGGTGGTTTTTTTAGTGGCTTTTCAGGTTTTATAGGTATGAAAACAGCAACTTACGCTTCGGGGAGAACAGCAGAAGCAAGTAAAATATCTTTAAACTACGGCTTACAAACAGCATTTCGTTCCGGAGCAGTTATGGGATTGTCCGTTGTTGGACTAGGTTTAGCAATTATTGGTGCTTGGTTTGTGATATTATCCCAAGCTATGAATTTACCTAATTCGAATATTTTCTATATACATAACTATAACGAGTTAACATCGATATTGATATTCTTTGCAATAGGAGCTTCTTTTCAAGCTTTATTTGCACGCGTCGGAGGTGGGATATTCACAAAAGCTGCGGATGTAGGAGCTGACTTAGTTGGTAAAATCGAATCTGATATTCCTGAAGATGATCCGCGTAATCCAGCAGT
This sequence comes from Candidatus Cloacimonadota bacterium, assembly GCA_003564155.1. Lineage (GTDB taxonomy): Bacteria > Cloacimonadota > Cloacimonadia > Cloacimonadales > PWNZ01 > PWOA01. Next base: position 74,666 of record PWOA01000042.1, on the reverse strand, counting down.
AATTGCCGATAATGTGGGTGATAATGTAGGTGATGTTGCCGGAATGGGAGCCGACTTATATGAATCCTTTTGCGGCTCAATCTTAGCAACGTCTGTTTTAGGTACAGCTGCTTTTATCGATACTCACCACATTATGAACTCCATAATATTACCTATGTGTTTAGCCGGTTTAGGAGCGTTATGCTCTATTATAGGTATATTTGCAGTGAAAACAAAAGAATCATCGTCTCAAAAACAGTTATTAATGTCTCTCTCTCGAGGAGTATGGTTAAGTTCAATACTTGTTATTATAAGTTCATATTTTTTGGTAAATTATCTTATACCTTCAGACAAGTCATTATCATTATGGCTTGCTGTTATAACAGGTTTACTTGTCGGTATTATTATAGGAGAAGCTACAGAATATTTTACTTCATATCAATATAAACCGACTCGTAATGTAGCTAAACAAGGATTAATGGGAACTTCGACTCTTATTATCGAAGGGATGTCAGTTGGTATGGTTTCAACAAGCATTCCAGTTTTAACATTAGGAATCGGAATTATCATTAGTTTCGGCCTCGGAAGTCAATGGAATTGGAACGATCTAGCTAACGGTCTATATGGAATAGGATTAGCTGCAGTCGGGATGCTATCAACTTTGGGGATTACATTAGCAACAGATGCTTACGGACCAATCGCTGATAATGCGGGTGGTATCGCTCAGATGAGTAACTTAGGCGATGAAGTTCGCGAACGTACTGATGCTCTAGATTCACTCGGCAACACAACAGCTGCAACTGGGAAAGGATTTGCAATTGGTTCTGCCGCACTAACTGCAATGGTTTTATTATCAGCTTACATTGAAGAAGTGAAAATTGCATTAGGTAGAATCGGAGTAGATACGATGTTAATCGGTAATAGTTTTGTCGAAACATCTACCGCATCTATCCAACAATTCGTCGATTTTTTTAACATTACATTAGTCAATCCTAGGGTACTGATAGGTCTATTCATTGGCTCAATGACAACATTTGTTTTCTGCGCTCTTACCTTGAAATCAGTTAGTCGAGCCGCCGGTAAGATGGTTAAGGAAGTAAGACGTCAATTCAAAGAACATATTGGTATCTTAGAAGGTACAGAGAAACCGGAATATGGGACCTGTGTTCTCATTTCAACTAAAGCAGCACAAAAGGAAATGATCCTTCCATCTCTATTAGCTCTTATAATTCCTCTAATCGTCGGGTTGTCTTTAGGTGTAGCTGGGGTTATGGGCTTATTAACCGGAGCATTAACTACCGGTTTTACATTAGCAATTATGCTTAATAATTCAGGTGCAGCTTGGGATAATGCCAAAAAATTTATTGAAAGCAATAAATTTGGGGGGAAAGGATCGCCGGCACACAAAGCTGCAATAAACGGTGATACAGTTGGTGACCCCTTCAAGGATACCTCAGGGCCTTCTCTCAATATACTAATAAAATTGATGAGTATGGTTAGTATCATATTCGCCGGCATTGTTGTGTCCTATTCTCCGATTCTTGAATCTTTATATGACAGAACTGAATCAACTAGTCAGAATAAAATCATTGAACAAACGACGTTAAGTTCGGAATTGTATGAAGAATAAACCATAAAATATCTTTTATCGATTCATTCTTTGAAATACTATCACTAATCATGTTTTATTTCTCTGTTTATAAACCCAATGTCATCTACGGGAATTATCTACTCATACCGTTGAACATACTTACAATAATAATTGTATTTACATTAACCTCCTGTTTTTCATGTAACCTCTTCAGTACAGAATCTATACAGTCAAAAAATATCTTACAACAAGATTTAAATGATATATCCTATGATTCAGGTAACTTACCTCATCATCAATTTAAAAGAAACGTTTGGCAAAAGTCCGATAAACCAAAAATTGGATTAGCTCTGAGCGGTGGAGGAGCGCGAGGGCTTGCTCATATTGGAGTTATAAAAGTTATTGATGAATTGCAACTAAATATCGATTATATTTCCGGTACAAGTATTGGCGCCTTAATCGGAGGTTTATATTCCATTGGCTATTCCGGACAACAAATCGAGAGTCTCTTTAAAGAAACCGACATAACGCAACTTTTTGATGACACGATACATAGAAAGGATTACTATATCGGAGAAAAACGATGGAAACGATATTACAATTTCTCGTTTTATCTGGATGAACATTATAAACCAACATTACCACAAGGTCTAATCTTTGGTAATAATTATATTAATTACCTCTTTGATATCACCTATCAGTATAATCATATAAAAGATTTCAATAATTTACCAATTCCTTTCACCTGTACTGCAACAGATCTATTAAACGGGGAAATGATTGTATACCGTTCCGGAAGCATACACGAAGCTATCAGATCGTCGACTTCCGTACCTTCCGTCTTTCAGCCATTTCTGTTACATAATCGATTAACTATCGACGGTGGGTTAACAATGAATTTCCCTACTACTATAGTCAAAGATATGGGTGCAGATATAGTTATCGGAGTCAACGTAGCTTCTGATTTAAGAACTTCATCCCGATTAACCAATCCTTTAACTATCCTCGACCAAGCACTGAATATTAGTAATAATCATCAACTTAACTTAGCCAAACTGAACTGTGATATCCTGATTGAACCTGATATTTCAGATATATACTCAACTGATTTTATGCATTTAAGCATCTTAATTGAGGCAGGAGAAACAGCTGCTAGAAATGCACTTAAAAATGTCGATTATTATACAAATGATTCTTCAGTTGAACCCCATAACAAGAATGAAATCAATGTATCGTCAGAATATTTACATCTGAGAATGCAAGATTCTGTACCTCAAGATCCCCTTCCAGACACTATCACATTTGATAACATCATAATCGAAGGCAATACTTATCAATCAGATGCTCAAATTAGAAATTCGATCGGATTAAATGTCAATGAAGAAATAACTAAATACGACATACAAAACGCCTTATACTCCGCTTTTAACACAAGGTTATTTTCCTCAATTCACCCCGTGATAGAATCAAAGAATGGAGTTAATAGCCTTATTGTAAGGACTTTTGAAAAACCCCGCAAAATAATCGGTTTTAATTTCAAATACAACGAACATGAAAATGTTTCTGCCGGACTGATTCTTGAAATGATCAATCAAGTCGGTAATAACTCTAAGTTCATATGCGCCTTAACACTCGGTGGACAAAGAGAATTGCTATTTGATTATGTAAAAAATTTCGGCAGAGAATGGGGTGCTTTCTTCAGAATCTTCCCTTACATTAACGAACATAAAACTTATTTTTATGATGATACAACACGTAAAGCAATTCATAGTACAAACTCCCTTGAATATGGCTTGAATTTCGGTATTGGCGGATTTATCAATAATAAATTGATAGTAGAACCATATCTCTTTACATATAATAAAAATTTATATAGTGACGTCTCAGCCCATATATTTGAAGATAAATATTTTTGCTCAGGGCTCGGAATTAAGTTATATAAGGACACCTTGGACCATACACTCTTCGCTATGTCAGGGTCTGAGTTAATGATCAAGTATTCACACTCTAACGAAATTTATCTTAGTGATCATTCTTTCGACAGATTTTACGGAAGATTTCAATATTTGTTCCCGCTTCTCAAAAACAATGAATCGAATAGCCATAAAGACCATCCTAATAAATTAAGCAACACTTCAATTTCTTCCATAGATCGTTTATCTTTGTTATTTAAATTCGAATATGGATCTTTTTTTGGAGATAATTATGTAGAACATGATCCTTTTTATGTCGGTGGACTGGACAGCTTTATAGGAATGTATCAAAATGAAAGAAGTGAATCAATTGTAAAGATTTTAACTTTTACTGCTAGAGCTAACCTAATCAGTAGTTTGTATTTTTATTGGCAGTTTAATATCGCAAATATATCGCCAATAGACACCTGGGAAGTCGATACCGACACTCACATTGGAACCGGTTTTATCGTGGGCTATGACACCTTATTTGCGCCTCTGCGAATAGGTATAGGAATGAAGAGACATTTTAGGTTCTCCGGATACTTATCTTTAGGATTTGATTATGATGCTTTCGAATTTTCTCGCAGGTAATATATCCCAATTTCGGAATACTCTATCAACTTGTATATGCTTGATCTAATGAATTTAACTTAATCATAGTTATAAATAATAACAGATGAGCACACCTATTTTTATAAGTACATTTGTTTACCTATATAAGCCAACTTACTAATAAAGGTCTTATCTAGTGATGTAGCTATATATAATAATAATTATACACCATATCTTTAGTTACAATCATAATCATTGAAAATACCGGTTGAAAATGAAATGTAATATTTGTATTATACATTGAAGAGATGCTTGGAATAATTGCAATATCAATTAATATCCAGCGAACGTTAAAACAGAAGTCAGTTAATATCACAATATTATTTGGTAAATGTTTTAAATCTCTACTCACCGAGATTGGAGGTTATGATATCATAATCGCTCGATCATCAAAGGGCAATTCATGCTATAATAATTTTCAATACTGCCATACTTATATATAATCTCTTACAATATATTTTAAAAAACATAATAGTAATCCGATATAGTAAGAGGAGTTCGTGCGAACTCCTCTTAAAATTATTGAGAATCTGAGATACGATTATTTTATATCATATCGAATGCAATCTTAATAGCCAAGGATTATTGATATTTTTAATTATGACCGGAACTGATAGCCAACCCAAGGTAGAATACCGGTAAGTATATAACTACAATAATTGTACCAACAACTGCAGCCATCAACACAATAAGAATCGGCTCAATTAATGAGGTAAGCCTGTCAATCACAGAATCGACCAATTTTTCATAAAATTCTGCTGCTTTACCCAATAATCTATCCATATCTCCAGTTTCTTCACCGGTTGCAATCAACTGTAATAAGGTAGCTGGGAAAATATGAGTTTTTCTATAAGCACCTACTACAGAATATCCTTCTTTAACCATAAATCTTGCTTTTCTTATCCCTGATTCAAATACAGCATTTTGAACGATATTTTCAGTCAATTCCATTGTATCCATAATTGGTACACCTGCTGCCATAAGAATACTAAAAGTTCTCGAGAACTTACTTATGATAGAATTTTTTAATAAATTACCAACGACTGGAAATTTCAGGAATATAGAGTGAAAAAAATACCTGCCTTTATCTGTAAGTGATATCAGGAATACTATGAATATAGCAAGTAGTAAGACCAAAAACGATAATATTACATTCTCACGTATCAAGTTACTGATACGGATTGCAACAAGGGTGGGCGCCGGCAAATCTGCACCAAAACGTCCGTATACTTCTTCAAACATCGGGATAATAAAATAAAACAAACCCCAAACGACAAAAATGAGAAAGATGAGAATAAAGATCGGATAAGCCATAGCTGAAAGGACTTTACGTCTTGTGTCTTCAATTTTCTCCAAATAATCTGCCAAGTTGTTTAAGACAGTATGTAATGTACCGGATACTTCACCTGATTGAACAAGTGCGATATAAAGATTATTGAATATCCCGGGATGTTGTTCCATTGCCTCGGATAAACTAAATCCTTTCTTTATATCATCAGCTATCTTCCTCATTACTTTCTTTAATCTCTTATTTTTCTCTTCTCTTTCCAGGTTGGTTATAGCTTTTTCTAAAGTTAAACCTGCTGAAAACATTGTAGCCAACTGGCGAGTAAAGAAAACTAAAGCTTTAAGTGATATCCCTGTTCTGATTTTGTAAATAAAAAGCATAACTTTGTCAAAGAGAGACATCTTACCTTTAAAAGCACCCTCAGAAGCACTTTTAACTGATATAATAGTGCCGCCTTCCTTGGTAAGTTTATTTACAGCTTCATCAAGGGAATTTGCTTTAAGAGTTCCTTCTACTTTAATCCCCTTGGAATCCTTCATTAAATACATAAATGTTGCCATTTTCTACCTCTTTTACACTTTAAATAGCATGTTACCTTTATCAATTGTTATTCGACTATAGTTAGTTTTATAACTTCTCTTATAGTTGTAACACCTTCTATCATTTTATTCTGTGCACTACCATGCAATGTTTGCATTCCGTTATTTAATGCCGTGTCTCTGATGACATCTTGATTCTTTTTTTCGAAGATGCATTTTCGTACATTTTGGCTTACTTCAAGGATTTCAAAAATACCGGTTCTGCCTTTATATCCTGTGTTATCACAGTGTACACAGCCTTTCCCTATCTTAAAATTAATTTCTTTTGCTTCTGTTTCAGTCAAACCACAATCGGATATCTCTTCTTTCGTTGGTTTGTAATCTGTTTTGCAATGCTTGCATATTTTTCTTACTAACCTTTGAGCCATAACTAAATTCAATGAGGATCCAACAAGATAATCCGGGATGCCGATATCAATAAGTCGGGTTACAGTTGAAGGTGCATCATTTGCATGTAGAGTAGTGAAAACTAAGTGACCGGTTAGAGAGAACTTAACTGCTATATCTGCAGTTTCAGCATCTCGAATTTCACCAATAAGTACAACATCAGGATCCTGTCTTAAAACATGACGAAGTGCAGTTCCAAAAGTCAACCCGATCTTCTCTTTGGTTTCGATTTGGGTCACACCTTCAAGACGATATTCCACAGGATCTTCAACGGTAATAATGTTGGTCTCAATATCTTGAATTTCTTTCAAAGCTGCATGAAGAGTTGTAGATTTACCACTACCTGTAGGACCGGAAACAATAATAATACCGTAAGGTCTTCTTATCCATTGTTTAAATATAACTAAATTATCGTCTTCAAAACCTAATGTAGTAAGCTTAAAACCAAAATCACCTTTATCCAATAATCTCATTACAGCTTTTTCACCCAATACAGTAGGCGCTATCGAAACACGAACATCAACTGCTTTTATAGCAGTTTTTAATGATATATGCCCGTCTTGCGGTAATCGTCTCTCAGCTATGTTTAGCTTAGACATTACCTTAATCAATGAAATTATCCCGGGATGTACACCTAAAGGTGGATTCATCACTTCTCTCAATGCTCCATCGACTCGAAATCTGACCCTAGTATGCTTGTATAAAGGTTCTACATGAATATCGGTTGCGCCAGCTTTAATTGCCTCAGTTATTATCAAATTAACAAGTTTAACAATAGGTGCGTCTGCAGAGGCAGATTTCTCTATATTAATCTCCTGCTCATCCTCATCAACAGCAACAAATCCAAAATCACCTACAGCATCTTCTACTTCCGACGTAGTTCGAATGCTCTTATAATACTTTTCTTGTGTATCAACAAGTGTACTTTCTGATACTAAAACAGGCTTAACAGGCTTTGACAAAATCTTTTTTAAGTTATCCTGGATCACGATATTTTCGGGATCTGTCATTGCTACAACAATCGCATCATCTTCCTCTTTTATCGCAATAACTTTATTAGATACCGCGAATGCTTCAGGAATCAATTGCACAACTTTCGGATCAAGATCCATTAACGTATCTTCATCTACAACATCTATTTCTAATTGCTGATGTAATGCTTTCAAGAGGTTATTCTCATTAACGTAACCTAATTTTAATAATGTTTCACCTAGTTTTAGATTAAAATTATTTTGCTTTATAAGAGCCTCTTTAATTTGATCCTCGGCCACAACACCCATATGTAACAGCACTTCTCCTATTCGAGCAAACTGAGGATTAAAACTCATCTTATCTCCTTATAGTTAGTAATTTATAATTAACAAGTTATAGTATTGTTATGTCGTATTGATATTAAATTCTGCTTAATGGTTCCTTACAATAAAGAGTTGTTGGGGTGAATCGAAATTCACCCCAACTCTAGCATTATCTAAGGAGCAGGAGGTGGTGGTTGACCAATAACATATAAGTACATAGTGAATGATGTCTGACCAATCGTGTCAGCACCTACAAGTCTTGCTGTTACCTGTACGTCAACCATAGTGAAATATTCATCAAATGGCGGTGGTATTTCCCACTTGAATCCGCGAAGTATACCATACGCATAACCTCTTTCACCAAAAGCATCACCGTCTAAAGTATAAATGTACTCAGGTTCATAATCAGGTGTGTCCGGATCCGGAGGGAAAGGAACTGCTCGTGGATGATACCTTATCTCACCATGTGATGATAATAATAATATCTTCGAACCGACTATCGTATTACCCTGACCATCTCGTACTATACCAATAACTTCGACATCATGATATGCAGGTTCTGCATCAGGAAGAAAGAAGTCCACGTGTTGTGGTGAAGCTGAAAGCTCAAATCTTGGCTGTTGTAACGGTAACTTAACTGTAGCTCGACCTTCTACTTCACCTGTTTCGGCAATTATAACGATCGGGTAGTTTGTATTTTTACCGTGGTAACGTACATGAGTATACGCAACACCAGGATCTCCATCTTCACTGTCATCACCTTCATTTCCGACATAACCGGCACCTGATATTGAAGTATTACCTGGTGCTTCGGGAGTTGATCCTAATGAAAAGTATACCACAGTTCCATCTATAACTTCGTTGCCATTTGAATCTCTAACGATCGCACCGGCTTGCACTTTCCACATACCACCTGTAAGTGCGGTGCCGGTATCAAAATCTCCGATGAATGGTTCAACTGAAGCAGGTGGTCCGGATCTTACAACTATGTTTGCCTTTGTTGCTTGAATATCAGGATTTTCGACAAGAGAAACTCTTACCGTAACAGTACCTGATTCAGAACCACTATTAATCGCAGCTCTAGCGACGCCATTGTTACCTAAAACAACGTCTGAATCACCAACATTGTTTATATTAACACCTGCGGGACCGCGGATGATTTCAAACAATACGCTATGTTGTCCAGTAACTCTATTACCACTGAGATCGAGTAACTCAGCGGTCAATGTTCTAGATTCAACACCGCCTACACCTCTTACATCTAAAAATATTTCCTCGTCTTGTACAAAAGAAATAGACGAAATAACATCAGAGTAAATATGGACAATTGCTATACCGGATACTTCTTCATTTCTTGTTGTAGCTGTTATCTCAGCAGTTCCTGAAGTCGCTCCGGGGTAGAATCTCGCATATGCTTTACCTTCGTCATCTGTAGCTGCAGCTCCTTGAATACTTCCTAAATCAGTAGAGAAACGAATAGGTTGACCGGCTGTCACAGCATTATCAAATAGGTCAACAACCGTTGCTACAATTCTAACATCGCGTGTAAAGTCAACGGGTACTCCAGCGGGTGGTAAATTTTCCCAATCACCATCCCTATTGCGAAATTCGGGTCTTAAGTAAATAAATTCCGCCTCACCAGCTCTTATATAGGATTCAGTCTCTGCAACTATAGATCCTATTCTGGCAGTAAAGATAACACGTCCAGCTGTTCTACCGGCATTCCAACTTACAGAAGCATATCCATTATTAGAATATGACATATGTGGTGGTAGATCGCCTTCAGCCTCTTCAAATGATCCTTTACTTGCAGTAAATGTTACCAAAGTCCCATCCGAAACGGGATCACCATGAACATTAACGGCTCTAACGGTTATACGCAGTTGTGATTCTAAAGCAATTGATGCTTGTACGTCTTCAAATTCAATTTCATCAATCTCCGGAGTTTCCTGAATTTCAACTTCGACACTTGCACCGTAATCACCAATAACTGCCCATATTTCAGCAGTTCCCAAATAAGATGCTAAATCATCATCCTCGTGGTAACCATCGGTAAATGTCGTTGCAGCAACTCCCCTTTCATCAGTTAGTACCTGTCCGGAAATCTGACCGAGATTAGTCCTAAACCTGACAATAGCTTCAGGGACTGGAAACCCATCATAATCCTTAACAGTAGCTCTGATCGTTGAATAAGTAATATCGCCATCAGCATATATAACACGAGGAGAAGCAGATATTGCTATTTCATAATCTTCTATCGCAGGTCGTATTTCGACGTTTACTGTTCTTTCGGAGTTATCGATCTTTGCTTTTATAGTAGCAGGTTCTCCTGCTGGAGGTGGATCTAAGTTATCGGTAAATCTCACTGATGCTAATCCTGTGCTATCAGTAACTGCAGAAGCAGTTATTCTACCATATTTTGTACTGAACCTAACTGTCTCACCCACGACACCCATACCATCTTTGTCACGAACTAAAGCTCTAATATTTGAATAAGTTTTGCCATTGTCGAGATATGTAAATTCGGGATGAGCGGCCAATTTAACGATGACAAAATCGCCCGGGTGAGGAATCAATGATATCCCCACTGTTGCGATAGATTGATCTATTGACGCTTCAACAGTTGTTTCACCATCATCTTTTAAGTCATGAGTAAACTTTACAGTCGCTACACCGAATTCATTCGTCTCAGCCCTAGCTTCAATGATCCCAGTAGTAGTCTTAAAAGTAACTGATTGATTAGGAGCTGGAATGTTAGTATCCTTTTCAACAACGACAGCCTTTAATTCAGCTTCTATCCATGAAAACAAAGTATCTGGTGCTGTTAGGCTTTTAATTTCGAAGCTATCGGGCAAATATTCTCTGTTATCACAGCCGACGAAAGCTGTCATAAGAATAACGATAGCCAGTAATGCTACATTTAAATAGCTAAATTTTCTCATAATGAACTCCTTGTTTACCTAATTAATTTCACGAATAAGTCTTCGATCTAGCCTCTCATCGACTTCATACTCTACTTGATGTTCTTCGAGGTTTACGATCCGCGGAGTTAGTTCGATGATCAAATCTGTAGTATCAATTTCTTCGTGAAGATGTCTGAACAATTTCCCTATAAAAGGTAGGTCACCTAATATTGGTACTCTGTTTTCGGAAGTTATAATAGTACTACTTAATAGACCGCCTAAAATAATCTTGTTACCATCAGGAACAGTTACTGTTGATTGTAACCTTCTAACTTTAGTTCTGGGAACAAATCCCGCTACTAATTCCGTCACTGAACTTACTTCCGGATTAATTGAAGTTGTTATTTGACCATCTTTGTTTACCGTAGGAGTTACCTTTAACATGATTCCAACTTCTTCACGTTCAACTTGAACTCTATACTCTCTATCGGTAACTACAAAAGGCACAACCTCGCCAATGTGAATCTCGGCATTTTCGCCATTTAAAGCTGTAATTCTCGTATCAGTCAACAGCTTAGCGGCACTGTTTGCTAATAACCAGTCAATAGTTATATCAAAAGCAGTTAATTGTCTACTGAATTTACCAACATCACCCCAATCATCCATTTTTTGGAAGTATTGAGCATCTGGTAATTCTCCGAGAGGAGTAGAAGTGCCATGTGGAATAGCTCCAGTAATATCTGAATACTCATACGGCAAACCTACACCATCTGCATTGACAGGGTTTTCAGCGAATATTGTAGTCAAACTGTTCAGTTTAGACCAGTCAATTCCTAATTTCTTTGAATCGGATACAGCAACCTCTATTAATCTTGCTCTGATTACAATTTGTTTTTGAGGAACATCAATCTCTTGAATTCTACGGCTAATCTCTGAAAATGTCACAGGATTTGCACGAACAAGAATAGCGTTCTGTCCTTGTATCTCAACAGCTTCGCCAGCCATAATATCTAATGCTCTCACGATTCTGTCTGCATCAACATAATTTAAAAATATTGTATAACTTCGCTCGCCAACTTCTTCTTCAATACGAGCTTTAGGACCAACAATAAAGGTATTCTCGCCTATTAAGCGATAAGATAAACCAACTACTTTAACTACCAGTGATAACGCCTGTTCTATTTGAATCTCTTTAAGTTGCACTGTTATCCTTGGTTCTTCATCTTCTTCAACAGGATCAGAAGCTAATACTATGTTAGTATCGCTCAATCTAGCCATTGTTGTCAACACGTTTGATAGTGTTGCGTCAACAGCATCAATCGTAACTTTTGTATCCAACAAATCAGTGCCTTGTCCATAAATATTCAAGCTGAAAATTACTCCTATCAAGGTGAGCAATAATATCAGTTTAGACTTAACCACCGAGTTAAGGAATTTCTCGGTAAGGCTAACCTTAACAGCGGATTTTAAAATGAACATATATACTCCTTTTTGCTTTTATTTACCATACGTATTCTCTTTGTCTATCTCTTCTATCTCTCTCTATCCTACGTGGTCTAGAAGGTATTGGCTCTACTTCCAATATCTGTTCCCTACCGTTATAAGCTAGAGTAACTCTGCCACTAACTATGCTTTCTATGCGATTATTATCTATATAATCACCAATCTCATAGGCTTTTACTTCGCCTTGGTAATCAATAGAAGCTCTTCTATTGCCTCTATCATCAACATAAGTAGCAGCTAACCTAATCATCGATTTAACCTTTTCCCGCCATTCTTGTTCAAGGTCGACTTGCGTTCTTAAGACTATATTTTGTTCTAAAGGATCTCTGGTTACAGTAAATACGAAATCCATTCGATCACTTATCGATTCTTCTATTTGTTGAATCTGAGCTAGCAACTGTTGGTCAATTGCTAAGTCTTTATAAATTGATTCATCTGGAATTTCGAAAGAGGTCCTCATAATACCAATAGCATGAATTAAAAACGCAATAAGGATAATGACCACAACGGCGAGAGTAAAATCTTTAATATGCCTAGTTTCCATTATGCCTCCTTGATTATTTTAAAAGCAGAAAGTTCAAGAATGACTCTATACTGTGTCTGTATTTCATCATTTTCTTGATAACCGACTCCTTCGCCTCTAACAGGGTTAGTATCGATCGTATTAACCTTAATTATATGATCCATAGCCTCTATCTCGGTTAAGAACCTACCTAACTGTACATAAGTACACATGATATCCAAAGAGAATTGATGCTCTATAAGGTTTCCAGGGGCATGTACTGCCCTAGGTGCAGATGAATAAACAGCGATCTTGTGTCTATCAGCTAACTCAGCAAGTGTACGAACAAAGGAATTAATTTCTTCTGCCGTAAATGAACGTCTTTCTTCATCTATGAGTGTATTGTCAATTACACTCGATACTTGTCTGAGCTCTTCATCCATAACACGAGCACTGTTTAACCTTTCTTGTTCTCTTCTAATTACCCGATCAATACCTGCTATATCATCTAATTGTGCATTGATCATATTACTAGAAGTATAAAAGAATGTCACTGCCACGACGGCAACTAAACCGAGCAATAATAAATATTTTTCTTTCATTAGCTTCTCCTCTGTCTTGTAGGTAAACCTCTTCCGATACAGTCAATTTGGAAGCGGATGATATCTACATCTTGCTCCATATCTCTACTTGCTCTTACAAACCTAACTTCTGCAAAATCGTCAGAAATAAATGGATCAACTCCCAGTAACTCTATGAATTCATCAATCAAGTCAAATTCTTTCTCGTCAATATCGACTTGAGTAATTCCAAATAGACTTAGTGTACCTGCTCTATAGGAGAAATGAGTAATCGCTATCTTGTCAGTTATCAGATCTGCCAGCGCAATAAGCTTATTAGCCCAAAATATTCTATCGGTACTTGTTCTTGCTAATCGCTGCAAATCATTTGTCGAAAGATATTCACCAATTTCTCTATAAGTTTCAATTTCCTCTCTAATTGATGAGAGCAACTCACGCCTGTTATCCATCTTATTAGTAAGTTGCATATTAAAGTACAATATTGCACCATAAAAGACTATTGATAAAATAATAAAAGATGTTATTAAATTCTTGAATAGTCTTTGTTCAGCTAATACTTGATACCTTTTCTCACCATATTTGTTTAAGTTTATTTTAAAATAGAACTGATTCATGGTTTCCCCCTTATTCTGTTCTCATTGCCAAGCCTATAGCCAAAGCAAGTTGTGGATCTCTCTTATCCTTAAGCTTTTCAGGCAACTCTAAACTGACAAATGGGTTGAACACTTCTGTTGGTATTTTCAACTGTTCTTGAAGATACTCAGGCAAACCTTTTATTTTTGCGGATCCACCAACAAGCAACACCTTACGAAAATCACTGTTTCCAGCTTCTTTTACGTAATATCTAAGTGATCTTTTTACCTCAAGTGCTATTTGCTCTTCAGTAGGTTTATCTGAAATCTCTAATGTTGATAAACCACCACCACCTTTAACTTCTTCTTGTTTTTTCTTCTCTCCGGTTATACCATACTCAAACTTGTACTTCTCCGCATCCTCAAACGACAATTTTTTCCTCTTCATGACATCTTTCGTGAAGAAATATCCGCCCCATGCAAGATCTCTGGTAAAGTACTTAGCTTGCGGCCCATATATTACCATATTAGTTTTATGAGCACCAATATTCAATATTATATATACGCCCTCTTCAATAAGAGCGTTAAATAATAGACTATTGCTTAAAGCTAAAGGTTCGGCGTCGATTACACCCGGGGTTAAATCCGCTGCTTCCAAAACATCGGTGTGATTTTGCAAGTGTTCTTTATTTGTAGCGACGAGTATAATATTCATATTATTCGTCCGCTCCTCAACATTGACAACTTGAAAATCAAGCACCATATCACTTCCACTAATGGGAAGATGCTTTTTAGCTTCAAAGAATAATGCCGATTCGAGTTCTTCATCCGGAAGGAATATCGTCTTAATTTGCTTTATACTAAGATGATCTCCGCCTATCGAGCTGACCAGATGTTTTACCTTCTTGGGCTTAATCTTTAAAGTTGAAAGCATCTCTGCAAGAACTGGTGCATAACGGTTTTTGCTTAAATCAGAGGGAGTATAGTCCGTTCCCGGGGGGATAGTCGGCATGATTTCATAATTAAGCAACTTAAATCCATTATGTATTTTTTTAAGATGAACAAGCTTAATTGAATGAAAACCGATATCAATTCCCACTGATTCTTTAAACTTTATTTTTTGTTTTTTTGCCATAATTCCTCTTCTCGTTTAGTCTTGATCCATTAATTCAACTTATCAATAAAACTATAAGTTATATACACGTCATAATTATTAATGACTTAACATAGTGTATCGATTAAAGACGAATCATACTCAATTGACTCTATTTATATAGTATTTATGAAGTGAATAATCATCATTATTCATTCCTTAACTTACATATAAATTGCCTAAATTATTATCTGCCCAATGCAATATTGGTCCTGTAATTTACATACCTGTATCTATCTTCTGATACTTTAACACGGGCTTCAAGTTCCATACTTACAACTCTAGGATTTTCCACGCCGGTTAGAGAAGCAAATCTAAGTTTTGTGACTTCAGTATTGGTATCTCTAGGCCTCGGGAATATCTGATCTTGGAAAAATCTAATCCCCTGAAGAGACTGAACTCTGATTGCTCTTCTATCTCTATCGTAGAAGAAACGTACATAATCGTGAGTCCCTCCGGTTCTATTATCAGATGGATAACACAAGATCCCAGTATATTCACCAAGTTGTGCACCGGATGCTTCAAAGGTAACACTCCTCGAGTTAGCTATCCCCATAAAAAAGTAATCATATTCTATGTCAAAAGGATAGCCGTACTTGATAGTTTCAACGGCATCGAATGCATCCTGCTGTAGTTCAGCAAAAAGACGCAGTTCTCTATACTTCGTATAAAAAGTAAAAATGGCAACAGCTGCCATAGCAATTAAAATTGTCGATACAGCTATTGCTGCCAAAACTTCCGTCAAAGTGAACCCGCTTTCCGAGTCTAAACGGTAACGCTTAACACCGAAAAGCTTCCGGCTAAAACATGACTGCGTTCGGACTTGCCTAACTTCAGTTAACTGTATGTTGACACTTGATTGCATTTCAGTTTCATTTTGTTTTTGCATAACAGACTCCTGATTATCTTTCAAGTGTAAGCCTCTGGGGTTTGTCCTCATACTCATCTGAATAAGTCCTCTCTTACTGCTATTATTCTTTCACCAGCTAATGGTTCATTCCATGCTATCTGGACTGTCAACGTTCTGTAACGCATCGTTCTACCGAAAAGAACATCAACTTGTTCACCAATGTTCATCGTCATCCTTCCTCTTAAAGGAGGTCTACCTGTTCCTTCATAAGAGTTGATAACAACGTCACGGCTCGCGAATTCATCGAAATCGCTGCGATACATTATTGAATAATATTGCCAGTCACATTCACCTGAAGCTAGTAATGCAGCTACTCGTTCATGGTAATTACGATTGATTTGAGATTCTGCATACAGAATACCAATGTATATACCAAAAGCAGCTACTACAATAATTACTGAAGCAATAAGGACTTCAACGAGAGATAGACCACTTTGGTTATTGAGAAACGAACCTGTATCGGGTAGTCTTCCATGATCTACTCCCTGATGTTGGGTTCTATTCTTTAATATCCGCCGCAACCATCCTGTTGGATTAATTCTATTTGTTAATCTCATCGTATATTCCTTACCATTCTTTTTTTAATTTAGTTAATTTTTATTGGACTAATCAAAGTATGACCCCAATTAATCTTCGCATCATACAAATTATCAATGCTTGAACGAATTTGATTTGTAGTGCGATAGTTTAACACTTAGAATCATGTCCCTGTTTGAAACATTTGCGGACTAGTAGAAACTTCTTCAGCAACATCTCTATCAATAAGTCCATTTGTAACGAGACTGTACAATGATTGGTCAAGAGATTGCATACCTTCTTTCGCTCCGGATTGAAGTATTGAAGGTATTTGGAAAGTCTTACCCTCACGGATAAGGTTTCTCACCGCTGAATTGGCAATCATGATTTCTACTGCGGGAACCAGACCGTGTCCACCTTTCATTGGTAATATCTTCTGTGCTACCACTGCTTCTAACGATTCTGAAAGCATCGACTTTACCTGTGCTTGTTGTTCTTTTGGATAAGTATCAATTATTCTATCTATTGACTTTGTTGCTCCACTCGTGTGAAGAGTTGAAAGAACCAGGTGGCCGGTTTCTGCTGCTGTCAATGCAAGTGATACAGTTTCTAAGTCACGCATCTCACCAACCAAGATTACATCAGGGTCTTGACGAAGAGCCGATCGCAATGCACCGGCAAATGATTTAGTGTCATGGCCAACTTCTCGCTGATTGATTAGCGAGTTTTTACTTTCATGGACATACTCTACCGGATCTTCAATAGTAATGATATGACGTGATTTTCTTTCGTTAATGACATCAATCATAGCCGATAATGTAGTTGTCTTACCACTACCGGTTGGTCCGGTTAAAAGAATTAATCCTTTATCCATTAACGCTAACCTTCCTAATATATTTGGTAAGTTTAATTCTTCAAAACTTTTAATTACATTAGGGATTAAACGAAAAGAAGCAGCCAAACCATTTAACTGAGTAAAAGCATTTACACGAAATCGAGTCTCGTCTGTAAGCTTTGTAGAGAAGTCAATCTCTCTTTCTTCTAATAGAGTTTTTTGTTGATCCTCAGTCAGAACTTCAAAAATCAACTTTTTGACTTCCTCAGCCGATAAAACAGGCATATTAAGCTTTTTCATCTTAGTAAAAACCCTGATCATCGGAACTGAGCCAGTGCTGATATGAAGGTCAGATGCCTCAGCATCAGAAGTAAATTGTAATAATTCTTTAATTGTCAAGAACACCTCCGGGTTAAATAGTTATGGTTAAACACTTCGTCTATTAAACTCGATATTTCTAATAATAATGCTAATCCATATTATACTTGTCATTAATACTAAAATAATTAAGTTATAGTTGCATGGCCAAAAACCAAAATGCTTACTTTCCCTTAATAACGTTACGAATTTAATAGCTCAAAAAAAGACTTTTTTTTAAACTAAATAATTATTCACTAAAAATCGTCTTCTTCTACCTCTGTGTAAACATCCACACCATATCCGGAAAATGAAGCATTAATTTCATCATAAATTACTTGGTGACCTTCACCACCCGGGAATTCAGTTGTAGAAGTTGCGACATACGCTGTTGGAGGACTTCCAACTACTTCAAATGTCCAGTTTCTGGTTGTTCTTCTACCGAGTCTAGAATCTTGAAGTGCATCTTCAATACTATAATTATCGGTAGAACCGTAAGTTTGTCTGTGAATTCTGTACGCAGTTCTTATCGAACTAAGCGCAGATTGAGGCTCAGAAGCCCTTGCTCTTTCTACATACCTTAAATAAATTGGTACAGCGATTGCAGCCAATATAGCTACGATAATAACGACGACCAAAATTTCAACTAATGTGAAACCTTTGTTGTTTCTAAAGAACTTAATCATTCTTCCTCCTAAGTTTGAGTTTTTTTTTATGACTTTTTGTCATTGCCAAATCTTAATGCAAATAGCATTCCATAGTCCAAACAAAATCTGCCGCCATTTGCGCCAGATACTGAATGTCACCGTAATATTAAAAATAATGTCTAAAAAATATTCAGTATCCAAAAATCAATGTGTCGACTACTTTTGCAATACGTGGTTATCGTGTCAAGCATAATTTCAAATCTGTAAATTTGTAGAAGCCGCCAATACTTGTTTATCTTCTTAACTCATAGGCAGATGGTGTATAATTAAGTAATAGTGATTATTTGGCATTTATTGACATATCTAATATTATTACAGGTCATATTTGAATTGTCAATTTATTCGTACATGCTATATTTTTTTGCAATAATGCTTATGATCGACTTACTGACGAGCTTTTTAACCACCCCTCTTCTTCTACCCTCATAATTACTATCTTCAGATTAGGAAAGTAAAGCAATTGAAAAATGTCTTGATCATCTCAATATCGATTATTTTTGATTAACTTGACGGAGTAAGCATGGATATTTTTTTGTGTATAATCCGTTATACGTGATAAACTATAATAGACCATAATTTAAGGAGTAGATATTATGTTCACACACAATGTGAAAACTAATTCATTATTGAATCCTAAATATTTGCTGTTAGTGTTTTTTGCGTTATGTAGCACACTTATAGCATCAAAAATACCTTCAGATACTATTTTAGCCGAATATAATGGAGGTTATATCACTAAGGCTGATTTTGATAATGAGTTTTATAAAATACCCCAAATGTTCCGTTCGAAATATGCTACTAATGAAGGTCGTAAAGAATTATTAGAGGCTATAGTACTTAATAGATTATCGTATTATGAGGCTCTTGAGATGGGGATCGATACCAATCCGGACACTTTCAGTGATTATGAAGACAAACTCAAACCATACTATGCAAGTATGTTCAGACGCAGAGAAATATCTGAAAACATTAAGATTACAGAGCAAGAGATAAAGAATTACTATAAACAAAATATCGAGTTTTATACCGTAACAGGTAATATTATTATAAAACATATTATGCTTGATGATGAAAACTATATTGATTCTGTAGTCCAAGATCTTAATGGCTCAACTGATTATCTAAACATTGTCAATCGTTACTCAGTTAATGAATACTCAAAAGGGAATAATGGAATGATTGCAGATATCAGGAGCAATGGTTTTATAAGAGGCATAGGAAGAGATTTCGACTTATATGAAAAAATTGTATCTTCTCCTAAAAAACAATGGGTGGGACCTTTTAAAACACAATCAGGAATTCATTTTTTTAACGTTCAAGAAGTAATACCGGACAAAACAAAGCCCTTTGAACAAGTTAAACATAATATTGAAAGCACTCTAACAAGGATTAAGGAAAGAACCCGGAAAAGTGAAATAATCGAATCACTAAAAAATACTCATAATGTAACAATAAATGAAAATACCTTAGAGAAGGTTAACTTACTTGATATTACACCATTTTGTGGTATCCTGAATGAAATTGTTATTACAGCTGATACTCCAGAAATGACAACAACGGTTGAAGATATATATAACCACTTTCGATCTATATCACCCTATATTACTAATGACGACATTACCGCCGACGCTAACTATTATACTCAATTTCGCCATTTACCGAGAGAAGAATGGATGGATAAATTCTCCCCAGAAGCTCTCAATAGGCTAGTCAATAATATTATTGAGGTGAATCTATTTGATTATGAAGCAAGAAAAAAAGCTTATGAAGATCCTCAGTTAGAAAACCCGGAGTTGTTATTATCTTTAAGCGAACCAGTCACCAGTGAATATGATCAAGCGGTACTACAACATCCAGAAGTTAACCAACTTCGCAGGCATATTATACTCAAGAACTTCTTCCAACAGAGGGTAATTGATAAAGTAGATCCTACAACGGATGATTTGAAAAACTTCTATGAAGATAATTTGGACAGATATACTACTAAGGAACATTTAACGGTCAGATTATTCATGTTCCAGTCAAAAAATGATGCAAAACAAGCTCGAGCAATGGCTAAAGAAGCACAGAACATAGATAATAGACAAGAATATGAAGAGAAGATGAGAGAGATAATAGCTCCTTCCTTATTCACAAACAGGGGCGGCACAATACCTTACATCTATAAAAATCAACCCTTACCCGTATTTGGATACGATAAGGTGATGCTTAATGTTTTTTGGAGTACAGAATTAGGTGAATTAAGCGATATTCATCAGAATAATTTAGGACTATATTTCTTTATAGAAGGTTTAGATCATTACCCCTCTTACACTTATTCGTTTGATTATCTCAAAGATCATCTGACTGACATCCTTACTTATGACAATAGACTTGCTGGGTGGATTGATCTTACACAAGAGTTAATGGATAAATATAGTATAGTTATGTATCCTGAAAGGTTGTCAATAGTACTGTCTGCAAACGAATTATTCTCATTAGCCGAAGAAGCTCAAAATCGAAACCGGTTCAAGGATGCAATTAACTATTATGAAACGATTATTACTAACCACCAAAACAATAATGATGATTATCGAGCTTTATTTATGAAAGCTTTCCTCTTAGCTAGAGAACTGGAAGATTATACCAATGCAGTTGAGATTTTTCAAAAATTGATTAACGACTATCCACAAGATGATTTACATGAATCAGCCGAATTTATGATAAAGTCAATTCTCAATGATTGAAACTGATTATTCTACCTTTTGTAGGTTATTATAATGAAAGCGCGATTTAAAATCAATAAATCAATCAGACTATAGCTTCAATTAAAGAAAAGTATTTAACAGATTCTTTTACCAGTTAAGACTAACTGCTTTTTACTTGACTTTAATGTCTTATTTATATCATTGACAACCATCTAATATGTTAATTGCATAGTAATGTAAACTATAATTTAATAAATTTCAAGGAGAATAATTATGAGTATAAACAGATTACATATCAAATTAACAACTACAATAATAATCATCTTTTTCGCCTCATTGGCAATTAGTTACGCTAATATCGATTATCAGGAACATGATATTACTCCTAATACAGTGTTCGCAGAATTTAACGGGGGAACAATAACTAAAGCAGATTTTGACAAAGAACTAGATAATATACCTACGATGTATAGATCTCGATATACTACTTCGGAAGGGAAAGAAAATCTACTGATGTCAATGATTACCAATGAAATTTTTTATCTAAAAGCTCTTGAAATGGGAATAGATACCAGACCGGAAACACAAGCAAAGGTCCAAGACAATTTAACTAGATTTTACGCGTTAGAATATATTAGAAGAAATATCACCAACCAAGTAGAGGTTGAGAAACAAGAGATAATCGAATACTATCAAGATTATTCACGCAGATTCACAGAACCGGCTAATACTACAATCAAATATATTAAAGTCGAAGATAACGAAAGTGCTATCAATGTATCTGAGCAATTAGATCAAGGCGTTGATTTTATCGACTTGATAAACAGGTACTCAGTTAATGAATACTCAAAACGTAATCAAGGTATAATCAGAAATATTAGAGGGTCAGGCTATATTCAAGGTGTAGGAAGAGAGGCAGAGCTGGACAATGCCATCAAAGAAGCACCACTCGAACAGTGGGTCGGGCCCATAAAAACGGATATTGGATATCATTTTTTCAAAGTGATTGAGCGCATCCCGGAAATAGTAAAACCTTTGGAAGAGGTAAGAGAACAAATTGTGGCTCGTCTTAGACCAATGCGCGAAGCTCTACTTAGGGAGGAAGTAAAAGAAGATCTTATGAAAAAATATGATCTTTCTATAAATGAAAATCTCTTAAACACCGTTAATGTCACCAATATCACTGCAGAAGATGATGATCTTGATCAACTGATAGTTGATAGTAACGAAAACGAACTACAAATCACCATCAGGGACGTCCATTCTTATTTTAGGCAACTTTCACCTCAAGAAAGATCTCAAATGAATAATCCAGCTCACATAATAAGATGGCTGAATAGTATTGTTGAGCATAATCTTTTTGCTTACGAAGCTAGAGTAAATAATTATGAAAAATACCTTATGGATGATCCGGATGTACAGCAGGTAAAACGCAATACAATCCTTAGAGAACTTTTCCAAGAGTTAGTACTTGATTATGCAAGTGCTTCCGATGAACAAATAGAAAAATATTATACTGAAAATATCGCATCATATACAAGTGATAAACATCGTACAATACAGCTATTTATGTTTGAAACGAACAGAAATGCCCGGAAAGCTCGCAGAAGAATTGTAAGGGCTATTAGAAATAATGATTCTGACACAATCGATGAAGTTATTGAAGGATCGTTATACACTCGAAATTCAGGTATTATTACCGATGTTTACTCCGCTGAAATTTCTCAATTTAAAGATAATGGCCGTATGGCTGAGGCAGTATGGGAAACTAACGTTGGAGAAGTTAGCTCGATAAAACAGAACAATGAAGGTAATTTCTTTTTCGTAAAAATCATCGAAGAATTTCCATCTACTGTAACACCAATAACAGAAGTCAAAACTCAGATTAGAGATTTACTAAGTAGTTCAAAAAGAGAGACGCGATGGATAGAACTACAACAAGAACTGAAGCAAGACTTTAATGTCGTAACTTATCCCGAGAGGGTTGCTGTGTCTTTCAGTGCCAATGAATTATTTGATCTTGCTGAAGATGCTCTCAAAAGAAATAGGCACCACGAAGCTTTAGATTATTATAATCGTATAATCAACATTTTTAGAAATAATAGTGATGATTACAAAGCTCTCTTCATGAAAGCATTTTTGCTTGCTGAAGATCTAAACCAAGAAGAAGAAGCTGTCGAGTATTTCAAACAATTGATCAATGAATACCCTCATGCCGATCTACATGAGTCAGCTGAATTCATGATAAAATCAATACAAGAAGATTTTAAATTATTTGATGATTAAAAAACTATCTCTGTATTAGATCACACTAAAGATGACAGTTAAACACATTATTGTATACTACTGCCTATTAACACTATACTAAGTTCGTCAAACATTAATTCTATTAAGAATTGAATTAGAAACTATTAAGGAGTAACATTATGTATTTTGATGGAACACAATTAAAAAAGGTCTTTCTAAATGCCAAAAGTAAAAGATTTGGCATTATTGCTTCAAACGTCGTTTTCGATAGTACAATCAGAGGGTTACTGCAAGGGTATAACAATAATCATTCTGACGGTTTACTGCAAATTAGTTCCGGTGCGTGTAAGTACGCTGCCGGTAACTCCAAAGATATAATTATAGGAGCTGAAGTCATTTCCTCAATTATTAAAATCCTTTCAAAACAATTTAATAACTCAGGTGTAGGGTTGCATATTGATCATGCAACACCAAATTATTTTGATTTTATTAAAGAATGCGTAGAAAAAGAGTTGGTCACTTCCGTTATGATTGATGCCTCTAAAGAAAAATTTGAAGAAAATGTTAGAATCACTAAAGAAGTAGTCTCTTTATGTAAACGTCATTCAGTATTAGTTGAAGGTGAAATTGGATACATTAAGGGCACTGAAGACGAAATAGTCTCTGAAACTGAATTATATACATCTCCTGAAGAAGCTTTAGCATTCGTAATACAAACAGGTGTTGATCTTTTTGCAGCTTCTGTTGGCACTAACCATGGTGTTACTAAAGGTGAAAAAGTTGAACTACGTCTTGACTTAATCAAGGAAATCGATGACTTATTAATTGATAATGGAGTTGAAACGGGTATAGTTCTACACGGTGCATCCGGCCTGACAGCGAAACAACAGCAAATTGCTATTCGTAATGGAGTTGTTAAAATCAATAAAGATACTGATTACCAATATTATATGGCTAAAGCTGTACAAGAATATTGGGAAAAGGAAAAAGATGCTGTTGTATGTCCGAAAAATGTCCATTACGATGATTATACTCCCGATAAAAAAAGATTTGATCCGCGAAAATGGATAATTCAAGCAGAACAAGCAGTTAAAAACCAAGTAGAATCATTAGTGAGTATCTCAGGTAGTAAAAATAACAGTATTATAAATAATTAAATGTAACATTTATCATACTACAACCTGTCTGCAACCTTAACGATAACATAAAGATAATAAAACATAAATGAGGTGAATTATGAAAAACATCGCTATTAATGGTTTTGGTCGAATCGGTCGATTGGTATTTAGAGCGTTAATTGATCAACCTGAAATTAATATTGTAGCAATCAATGATTTAACAAATGCCGATACCTTAGCTCACTTGCTGCAATTTGATTCGGTTCATAGAGAATTTAAATATAGTGTTAAACACTCACAAGACTCAATCATTATTAATGATTCCAATATCAAAATCTTTGCCGAAAAAAATCCCGAAAACCTCCCCTGGAAAAGATTAGACATTGATTATGTAATTGAAGCTACCGGTATTTTTACAACTAAAAATAAAGCAAATAAACATATTATTGCAGGAGCTGATAAAGTTATTATAACTGCTCCTGCTAAGGATGAAGTCGATGCTACAGTCGTACTAGGCGTTAATGAGAAAATCCTTAAAAAAGAACACAATATTGTATCAAATGCTTCCTGTACTACAAACTGCTTAGCTCCAATTGTTAAAATATTAAATGATAGCTTCGGGATTGACTCCGGACTGATGACTACAGTACATTCGTATACAAATGATCAAAGTGTTCTTGACTTTCCCCACAAAGATTTACGTAGGGCTAGAGCTGCTGCTATTAACATTATTCCTACTACTACAGGCGCGGCAAAAGCTACAGGATTGGTAATACCGGAAATGAAAGGACGTATTGATGGATTAGCTGTTAGAACTCCAACACCAAACGGCTCATTGATTGACCTATCTGTTTACCTTAAAAAAAATGTTGCCGTAAAAGAAATTAATTCAGCTTTTAAAAAAGCTGCTAGTTCTTCGATGGAGGGAATTATCCAGTATACCGAACAGCCGATTGTCTCTACAGATATAATTGGTAATCCTCATTCTGCAATATTCGATGCTTCTCTAACAATGGTCACCGGAAATGTATCTAAGGTTATTGCTTGGTATGATAATGAATGGGGATATTCTATGAGAATAGTCGATTTACTTAATTATATGATAAAAATTAGCTCTTAATAAACTAGAAATTTATTCCTGATTTAAATGCATGCCGTACGGCATGCATTTAAACTATTAGATAGTGTTTTTAATGTGTCAAATCAATCAAAATAATAACAGTTTTCATTTCTTCTTTATTATATCATATTCATAAAACCCCATGTTACTGTCATCCCGTCAGTTACAGACAGTAAACCAACTAAGCTCACAAAATTGTAAACATTATTCCTATACTGTCAACGCAATTAACAGCGTAGCCAATTTTAAGTCGGTAAGACATATTATGATGTAAATGATTTTTTTTTAATTCATGCTGTTACTTAGGGTTAAGTTTTATAGTATCTAAAATTTTCACCGAACTCTACATTAGTATTGATACGGTACATTCTTCATCATATGTTAACTTGAAACACAATGTATGATACACTTATTCCCACAAGTTAAAATACTTTTCGGAAACGCAATTATTAATTATTGAGAAGGAGAAATCAATGAGAGAAGTAATAATAACCAGGAACTACCTCCAATATCCTGAAGGATCTGTTTTGATAAAATTTGGAGATACAATTGTTATTTGCAATGCTTCAGTTGAAAATAAAGTTCCTCAGTTTATCGATGAGATGACAAAAGGTTGGATTACGGCTGAATATGGAATGTTACCTAGAAGCACAACTACAAGAAACAGAAGAGAAGCAAGTGCCGGCAAGATAAGTGGCAGAACTGCAGAAATTCAAAGATTGATCGGCAGGTCACTTAGAACTGTTACAGACACATCTCTATTCCCAGGCTATACTATAATGATCGATTGCGATGTTATTCAAGCTGACGGAGGCACGAGGACAGCTGCTATTACCGGAGCATGTGTTGCCCTTTACGATGCTTTTTGCTGGATGATAGGCAATGGTATTATTTCTGAGTGCCCTTTAAAAGAATGGATAGCTGCAATAAGTGTCGGTTTGGTCAATGGTAAGCCGGTTTTAGATTTAGACTATAAACTAGATTCTAATGCAGATACCGACATGAATATCGTTATGACAGAAAATGGGAAATTCGTTGAGATTCAAGGAACTGCAGAAAAAACACCTTTCTCTTTAAGCGAACTACACAAGCTTCTTTCTTTAGCTCAAAATGGTATTAACAAATTGATTGACATGCAGAAACGAACCACCGGTTTGCTGTAATGATTCATGGTAACCACAATTTATTGAAGATATGAATCATACATAAATATAAACAATATTAATAACTCTGTCGCTTATTTATATTGATCTTGTCAAACTTAGCTTTGAATAGGACAGTATCGGGCAAAAAATGGGGTGGCTGATGGGACTCGAACCCACAACACCTGGAACCACAATCCAGTGCTCTAACCGATTGAACTACAGCCACCATATTAAATGGCACGCCAGAGAGGATTCGAACCTCTGACCCACGGCTTAGAAGGCCGTTGCTCTATCCAACTGAGCTACTGGCGCACATAATCCATTATAAGTCAATACATTTATGGTAGCGGCGCAGGGATTTGAACCCCGGACACTCGGATTATGATTCCGATGCTCTAACCAACTGAGCTACGCCGCCCAAAATAACAATTCTACGAAAATTCTGAAACTCTCATTCTATCCCATAATGTTATAGATCTTATCGCATAATCATAATGTCAAGGATTCAATTTAGCTTTCGATGTCAAGCAAAAAGGAATTTTATCTTGACATTATGCCTTAAAACCAGATACTGGCGAAAAGGAGAATTCGTTGATGAATATTATAGTTCTTAATATCCACCCTTTCGAAAAAAGATTAGCAATTCTTGAAGATAGCAGATTATCAGAGCTAATTGTCGAAAGAAAAGATCATGCAAACATTGTACATAATATCTACAAAGGTATTGTAAAAGATGTTCTTCCTGGAATGGGTGCTGCATTCATCAATATAGGACTGGAAAGAACTGCTTTCTTGCATTATTCTGACATTGTTACCGATTTTTTTGAAGATGTTGAGGATGATAGTATTAACGATACGATTAATCTTTCCAGCACCAGTAACTCATCGAATATTAAAAATGTCCTGAAAGAAGGACAGGAGATAATCGTCCAAGTTAAGAAAGGGCCTATAAATAAAAAAGGTGCCAGGCTCACTTGTCAAATATCAATACCTGGTAAATACTTAGTCCTCTTCCCTAATAAAGACAGGATTGCAATTTCAAGAAAAATCAACTCTCAACAAGAAAAAAATCGTATAAGATCAGTGCTAAACAGTATAAAAGATAAAAATACTGGTTTAATCGTCAGAACAGATGCTGAAGGTAATACTGAAGAAGACTTTAAAAATGAATATAAAGGCTTGTTTAGAACCTGGCAACTAATCGAGCATAAGATAAAAGCTGAAACAGCTCCTAACTGTATATATGATGAGAATGATCTCGCCAATAAATTAATCCGAGATTTTTTCCATTCCGACATTGATAAGTTAATTGTTGATAATAAAGGATACTATAAAGAACTCGTATCGGAGATGAAAGATATCGCTCCGGAATTAGTTAAAAGAATTGAGCTTTATCGCGAAGATTCTCCTATCTTTGATGCTTTCGGTATCGAAAAAGAAATTGAAAAAATGTATCAGGCCAAAATCCCACTGCCAAGCGGAGGTAATATTACCATAGAACAAACTGAAGCATTAGTTGCGATTGATGTTAATACCGGAAGTTTTATTGGACATAACAGTTACGAAGCTACAGTTAAAAAAACAAATATCGAAGCCGCTATTGAAGTTAGCCGTCAAATAAAATTACGCGATCTTAGTGGAATAATGGTCATAGACTTTATTGACATGGAATCGGAAAGCAGTAAAAATGAAGTTTTTGAAATTCTCCGTCAAAATCTGCGTAAAGATAGAGCTAAGAATAAAGTTTACTATTTTGGCCCATTAGGCTTAGTTGAGGTTACTCGTAACAGAATGCGCCCTGGAATTTATCATACCACATCTCAACCTTGTTCTTACTGTAAAGGTTCAGGAAGAGTTTTATCTCAAAATGCTGTTGCAATGAATATTTTTCGCAGCTTACAAAGGGCTGAATACTTTGTTAACGGTAAGAATGTTAAGTTAATAATTAATCCGAGTTTGAACACCTTCTTACATAACAATCCCGGATATTTCAATAATTTAAAATTGAATGTGACCGTGGTTGAAGAAAGCTCGTTACGAGATGAACAGTTTAAGATATTATACGACAATGATAAAAAAGAGCTTCGTAACACATATAGTGCTTGACAGATTAACCTTACGTGAAATTTGTGTTCCTCTATGAATTAAATATATTATAAATGATCTTAGGAGTAGATACATGTACGCTATAATGAAGTTTAAAGGCTTTCAATACAAAGTTGAGCAAGATAAGATACTTCGAGTTCCTTATATCGCTAATAAAGAAGTCGGCAGTGAGTTTGAGATAAATGACATATTCATGATTCGCAATAATGATGATATACTTGTCGGCAATCCATTAGTAAATGAAGCAAAAATTGTTGCGGAAGTTCTTTCCCATAAACGTGATAAAAAAATCATAGTTTTCAAGAAAAAACGTCGTAAAGGTTATGCTAAAAAAAATGGACATCGTCAAGATTTCACGGAGATTAAAATAAAAAACATAATAAAATCATAATAAGAGGTATATTATGGCACATAAGAAAGGTGTTGGTAGCAGTAGAAACGGAAGAGACAGTAATCCTCAATATTTAGGTGTCAAACGTTACGGAGGGCAGCAAGTCCTCGCTGGGAATATTCTTGTTCGCCAAAGAGGAACAAAATTCCATCCTGGGAAAAATGTCGGATTAGGTAAGGATTTTACCATCTTCAGCTTGATTGACGGTGTCGTAGAGTTCAGAACAAAAAAATTCGGTAGAAAGTTTGTTAGCGTCCTCCCCGGAAGTGCATAAATCTTACATAATAAAAGCAGCTTAAAGCTGCTTTTATTATTTTGGGTAGTTTCTCACTATACCAATCATCGTATATCCAGTGGATATTTACTTGAATCAAAGTGTGTGTCTTGATAATCTTTTTTATTCCCCCTGCCTAACCTTTATCAAAAAGAAAACCACAATAGCATATTTAACAAGTAAATGCTAACTTTTTTAGTCATTATGTGTAGCGTCAAACGTGTTGTGCAAAAATTTCATTTCAACATCCTCGGAGGTATTTTACCATGGCAAGTATGAGAAGTTACAACTATTATCCCCAACTTAAAGATATGTCACCACCAAGAGCTATAGCAGAAACACTTATGTTAAACTCACAGGTTAAACAAGTAAATCTAGCAGAGGCTTATGACCTGGCTCTAACTCAGCCGGGAGTTTCACAAACAGATCTAAAAATCTATCCACCTTTAGCAGAGATGTATAACCTGCCAAAAGGGGCTAAAGTACTTAATGACTGTGACGGTAAAATTGTTGGCAGAACTGCAAAAGCTAGGGTATTTTATAACAGAATTGATCCCGACGCTAAGCGTAAGGTTGAAGGTGATTTGCGAGAAGGAATTTTTCAACTCCAACAAAATGAACTGATTAAAGCTGAAGCTGTGTTAGGATTAGACCCTGACTTAATGGTAAAAGCCACCTTTGTTACCACTAAGAACGATGCCTTTAATGTTTTTTGTTGGTTGTGTAATTTTAAATCAATGGAAGTCATGTATGAAGAGTATAAGCAGAGTAAACTACTCGACATCCAAGACATCATAATTGTTGCTTTCAATCAATGGTATACCGATAACCCTTCCTATATGGGCTCTGGATATCCACAATTGGCATTAGTAGATGAAAAACATAATGTGATATACAATTTTGGAATGCGGTATTTTGGAGAACGCAAAAAAGGAACTTTAACCCTAGCCTGGACATCCGGTATGCGATTAGGTATGGCCGCATGTCATGGTGGAATCAAAGAAATTGACTTCTCTAAATGTAGTGATGACAAGTATCATCCTTTAGGTAAAAGATC
Organism: Candidatus Cloacimonadota bacterium; assembly: GCA_003564155.1. Taxonomy (GTDB): domain Bacteria; phylum Cloacimonadota; class Cloacimonadia; order Cloacimonadales; family PWNZ01; genus PWOA01. The sequence goes on along the minus strand of PWOA01000042.1, from coordinate 44,276 downwards.
AATTGCTTTCTATGGACTCTCCGGAACCGGTAAATCCTCACATACGAATAGTCCGGATAATGGTGAAACATTACCTGAAGGTTTTGATAAAGTTGTGCTTCATGACGATGCCTTTCAAATCGACCTGGAAGAAAAGGTTTGCCGGGTTTGGGAACCTTCATTGTTCGATAAAACTGATACCCGTAACCTCAACCATCCTGACTGGAAGTATACCATAGCAGTTATGAATCATGCTATGATTAGACTTGATAACAAAAATCTTCCTTTAGCAATGGATATCCGTCAGCATAATGGGAGAGCATTATTGGATAGTGATCTGTTAGGAAAATGGGTTAATAAATGCAAATTCCCCTCAGCAATTGTTTGGCTTATGAAGGATAATACACTTCCACCTGTCATTAAGTATAACAACATTGATCTGGCTGTTGCTATGGGAGCTACATTGATGACAAGAAGGAATAGAGCAGAAAATGTTGCTGAAGACGAATTGAATAAACTTGTTTTCGAACCTTTTGCTAATCCTTTTAGAGTGTATGAACTTTATAAAGACGTTGAAGCATTCTTAAATGTGTTTGATCTCGGTGCAGACTGTTATTCCTTCAATTCAGGTGTATTCTGGAACTCTTCGGACTCTGATTCTATTTCTATTAAACTACAAACATCTTTAACACTCCAAACAGCTATTCTCACGGATAAATTAGAGTGGCAAAACTGGGATATTATACCCGGCATACTAATCCCAACAAAAGAAAGCATTGACAAACTGATCCCAGGATATTACGATCTTTACAATCCGGATACTAGGGATAACATGTATGATTATCTGACTGCACTTAAAGATAGATTTGAGCAACGCAGAAGCTTTTTAAAAGCTTCTGATGTAAGTAAAAAGCCAAATTTATTAAAACAACTAACAAATACCTTAGAACTAAATCTATAATAATATCTTTGTATTGTTAGGCAATTATCAAGAGCATATGATGTTTTGAATGTAAAGTGTTGTAAACAACCTTTGCTAAATGCAGAAATAACTTGCATAGATAACATCATTAAAAATCATGACATAAAATTTCGATTTTGGAGATTGGATATGGGATTAAAAACCTTTCCAGGTGGTATACATGGAAGAGACAATAAAAGGTATTCTCAAAATGAACCTATAGAAATCTATCCTTTGCCGGACAAGGTTATTATACCTTTAAGTCAGCATATAGGAGCATCGGCAATACCGATTGTTAAAAAAGGTGCCGAAGTAAAAACCGGTCAATTAATTGCCAAAGCTGGAGGTTTTGTATCTGTTCCGATACATTCCAGTATAACTGGTAAAGTTACAAAAATTGGCAGTTTCCCCCATCCTACAGGTAACATGCAAACAGCAATAGAAGTCACAAGAACAGGAGATGACAACTGGATCGACCTAAGTGACAATGACTATACTAAGTTAGGAAATGAAGAGATCAAGGAGAGAATAAAAGCTGCAGGTATTTGTGGTATGGGAGGAGCAGGTTTCCCGACTGTAGTTAAACTTTCACCTCCTGAGAACAAAAAAATCGATACCATTATAATCAATGGTGTCGAATGTGAGCCCTATCTTACTGCTGATCATCGTTTAATGTTGGAACATCCTGAAGATATAATTAAAGGTTTAAAGATCTTCATGAAGATAACAGGAGCTGTCAAAGCATATATTGGTATTGAAGCCAATAAACCTGATGCAATCTCAACCATGAAGAACATAACCAAGGACGAATCTAATATCAATGTAGTTGGACTTAAACTCAAATACCCTCAAGGCGCTGAAAAACAACTAATTTATGCTTCTACTAAACGTAAAGTCCCGAATAATGGAGGCTTACCGATGGATGTTGGAGTTATTGTGCAAAATGTTGCAACTGCTATAGCTACTTATGAAGCTGTAAGGTATCAAAAACCATTGATTAGCAGAATAGTAACAGTCTCCGGCAAAATCGTCAATAAACCCAAAAACCTCCATGTTCGCATTGGGACATTGTTTAGTGATTTATTAGATTGCTGTGAACAAACCAACGAGGAGATAGGTAAAATTATTTCTGGTGGTCCAATGATGGGTTTTGCTATTTCTACACTTATAACCCCAGTAACTAAGGGTAGTTCCGGTCTAATAGTTTTAAGTAAAAAAGAAAGCATAACCTATAAAGAGCATGCTTGTATTCGCTGCTGCAGTTGTATAGATGTATGCCCCATGAACTTGTTACCAAGCAAGATTGCCAATGATGCCACTTATGAAGATTGGGAAGGGGCTAAAATCGCCGGAGCAGTCGATTGTATAAAATGCGGGTGTTGTGCATATGTATGTCCTTCTAAGATCAAGTTAATACAGTGGATAGATATAGCCAAAAACAAGATTAATGAATTAAATCTTTAATTCTGAAAAAACACACCCTCTGAGGGTAAATTAACCAGTATAAGAGTTGGAGAAGAAGACCAAACATGAATACAACTAATAGATCAAATTCGAACAAGCAAAAAAGAGTTGGAGAAAATACTCACGATCTTTATACTGTTTCTGCCTCACCTCATATCATTGAGAAACGATCAGTAAAATCAGTAATGTGGAACGTAGTTTTTGCATTAATACCTGCGCTTATTATGGGTATAGTATTCTTTGGCATCAATGCTTTATTACTAACGGTGTATGGAATAATTGCCGCAATCATGACTGAAGCTATCATTCAAAAACTAAGAGGAAAACCTATTACAATTACTGATGGTAGCGCCGTGATAACAGGTATGTTAATTGCATTCAATTTACATGCAGCAGCTCCCTGGTGGATACCGGTATTAGGGTCAGTTTTTGCAATATCCATAGGCAAACACATCTTTGGTGGATTGGGACATAATCCCATGAATCCAGCTTTATTAGGAAGAGTTTTTTTAGTAGCTTCCTTTCCAACACTTACAGCTGCCGGTTGGAAAGAAACAGCGTATAGTTCTATTAGTGGAATTACTTCCAGTATTAACATTCAAGCGGTAGAAAACCTTGTTACGTCAGCCACACCTTTAGCTGTCATTAAACAGCTTAGAGACCCACTTTTTGTCGAAAACATAAATAATGTTATTCCCAATGCATCACAATCTTTAATGGGAGAAATAGCTAGTATACCAACTATACAAAACTTGTTCTGGGGGAATGTAGGTGGTTGTATTGGTGAAGTTTCGGCAGCAGCTTTAATTTTGGGAGCTCTATGGTTAGCTTGGCGTAAGATAATTGAATGGCGTATTCCCACTTTCTATATATTTACGGTCTTTGTTTTAACCTTGATTTTTGGGGGTATTGATGGACTGTTTTCAGCATCTATCCTATTACCCTTCTTCCATATCTTTGGCGGAGGATTAATGTTAGGTGCTCTCTTCATGGCAACTGATATGGTAACATCACCATTAACAAAAAATGGAAGAATAATATTTGGTGTCGGATGTGGATTTATAACCGTTGTAATACGACTAATGGGTGGTTTCCCTGAGGGAGTAACTTTTGCCATTTTACTAATGAACTTAGCGGTACCATTAATCGATAAATATACAGTACCTAATCCATTTGGTGCTAAAAAGTAATTATTATGAGGTTTATATGACATATTATATAAAACTTGGAGTCATTTTATTTATGATTGCTGCTATTGCCAGCGGTGTTTTAGCATTTGTTAACAATTTTACCAAACCAATTATTGAAGAAAATCAACGGCAGATGGAAATTGAAGCTCGCAGAACAGTATTGCCTCAAGCCAAAACATTTGAATATGTAGAAGACAATCTGCCATATTATAGAGGATATGACGAGGAAGGTCAGTTAGTTGGTTATACTTTCATGGCTGTTGGAGCAGGTTATAGTGGAGATATTCAAACGATGGTAGGATTAACTGCTGATTATAAGATATTTTCCATATCGGTTCTTATTCAAACAGAAACTCCGGGCTTAGGCGCAAATTGCACTCGTCCCGAATTCACAAACCAATTTTCAGGCAAGGAAGTTGATGAACTGTATATTGATGTTGATAGCGGTGATATTGATAATATTACCGGTGCTACTATTACTGCACGAGCATTAACGAACTCAGTTAAAAAAGCGTCGGATATTATCATTGAACAAACAAAGGATTTGTCTGATAATACTAAACATGATTATTCTAAAGATAAGGAGACGGTATGAGTTTGATAAAAGAATTAACCAAAGGATTTATCAAAGAAAATCCGGTATTCATTATGGCACTTGGGCTATGTCCGGCCCTTGCAGTTTCCAATTCTATAGAGAATGCAATTGGAATGGGTGGAGCAGCAACATTTGTTTTATTATGTTCAAATATTCTAATTTCTTTACTTAAAAATTTTATCCCTCCAAAAATTAGAATACCATGTTACATAGTAGTAATCGCCTCTTTCGTTACTATCGTCGATATGACAATGAACGCCTACTTACCGGATCTACATAGGAATTTGGGAATATTTATTCCTTTAATCGTTGTTAATTGCGTAATCTTAGGTAGAGCAGAAGCATTTGCTAGCCGTAATAGCGTTCTCAAATCAATATTTGACGGCATTGGTATGGGTATTGGTTTTACAATTGCTCTCGTTGCCGTCGCTTTTTTTAGAGAATTATTAGGTGCCGGTCAATTGATGGGTATTCAAATCTTCCCAAATAATTATCAGCCGATTTTGGTGGCTATACTTGCACCGGGAGCATTCTTAACCTTAGGTTTACTTATGGGGTTAATTAATCTTTTCAAAAAGCCGGAAACCGACTAATGAAGTTTGGAATTTTATATCATTACTAACCTGAAAAGTCCTTGTAAATAACATGGAGGAATTATAGTGGGTAATATATTTACGCTAGCTATTTCAGCAATATTTATTAACAATTTCGTTTTAACTAGGTTCTTAGGACTCTGTCCTTATATTGGAGTATCAAAAAAACTAGATCAAGCCTTAGGAATGGGAATGGCAGTTATATTTGTTATGTCAATGGCATCTACTATTACATGGATGATACATAACTACTTGCTCATTCCTTTTGATTTAGTATATTTGCAGACGATAGCCTTTATTCTGACAATTGCTACTTTAGTGCAATTCGTGGAGATGGTCATCCAAAAAATGGCACCATCACTATATAAATCTTTAGGCGTGTTTTTGCCATTAATTACGACAAATTGCGCCGTTTTAGGTGTCTCAATAATTAATATTAATGAATCACTAACATTTATTGAATCTATTCTTCATGGCATATTTGCAGGAATAGGGTTTACTGTAGTCTTGATAATAATGGCAGGTTTAAGAGAAAGATTAGACAAATCACCGGTTCCCGAAAGTATGAAAGATCTACCTATATCATTCATTCTCGCTGGATGTATGGCTTTAGCATTCCTCGGATTTGCTGGGTTTAATATTTAATTATATAAGACTATATCGATGATAGCCAAAGAATAGTTAACAGCTAAAGATTAATATTTAAGGAGACAATAAATGACTCAGATAGTTTTACCGGGCATAATCGTTGGTAGTTTAGGCTTAGTTTATGGTTTAATCTTAGCTATAGCCTCAAAAAAATTTCACGTAGAGGTCGATCCAAAAATAGAAAAAATTGCAGATAGTTTGCCGGGTGTGAACTGTGGTGCTTGTGGATTCCCAGGATGTTTTGGTTATGCTGAAGGCATTGTCAATAAAGGACTTGCTATTAATCTATGTGCACCGGGTGGTGCTGATACTGTAAAACGTATAGCCGATATTATGGGAATTGAAGCTACTGCTAAAGAAAAGAAGATCGCTGTCATATTATGCCAGAGTGGTGGATATGAAAACACTTTGTTGAGATATGATTATAATGGAATTGCAACCTGTAAAGCAGCTGTGTTGTTATCTAATGGTCCAAATTACTGTAACTTTGGTTGTGTCTTTCAAAATGATTGTGTTACTTCTTGTAAATTTGGAGCTTTTGATATCGATAAAAATGGTATGAGGATAATCATACCCGAAAAATGTACCGGTTGTGGAGCTTGTGAAAAAGCATGTCCCCGAAACCTTATTAAGGTTTTACCTATTTCTAAACAAGTTCATATTTTGTGCTCCTCTCATGATAAAGGACCTGAAGCCAAACGGCGTTGCGGTAGTAATACCGCCTGCATTAATTGCGGACTATGTGTGAAAAAATGTCCGGTGGATGCTATAACAATGAATAATGACTTAGCGGAAATTGATTATAATAAATGTATCTCCTGCGGATTATGTGCATCAATATGCCCTACAAAAGCTATTTTTGACAAGTTAGACGGTAAAAGGAAAAAGGCATATATTTTGGAAGAGAAATGTGTCGGTTGTACTATCTGTGCTAAAAAATGTCCAGTTAATGCCATAACTGGTGAGCTTAAACAACTGCATAAAGTGAATACTGAGTTATGTGTAGGTTGCGGAATATGTCTTCAAAAGTGCCCGGTTAAAGCTATTCAGTGGAGATAATTATTAAGAAACTAATACTTAAAACATAATATCAATCTGAATAATATCTCTCGATTGCTTTGTCTAATAACTCGATTATTTCATTGAGATCATCGCCTTCTATATTACGAGTATTACCATTGTCATAACTGATTACTACACTGGAAAAACTTTTATGGTAATCTCTAATCTTGGGAATCACAATTGTAATTTCACCTACTTGAGAATCTTCTAATTTAACGATTGCTTTTTTCACTCAGTCCACCTCAATAAGTTATTATATTCCATTAATAATATTCATATGTATATTGGTTTTCAAAATATATCATGCCATCTTGATCATGCCAACTCTCGGAATCCAGAAGTCCATTATCTTTATATTTTTTTATAAGACGATACTTAAATTGATCGTCTTCCTCATAATGAACCTCTTCAACTAATGATCCATCCTTATAAATGTATTCCTTAGTTGTTATAATTTTTCCTTCAATATTAAACCAATATTCTTTTACCCTTTGACCTTCATCGTCATATTTATATAATTGGCGATTTGAAATATCACCCTTAGCATTTATTTCTACGAGTTCCTTATAATTGTCATTATAGTCGTATTCTCTGTTATATAATAAATGTCCTCTGTTATTCTTCTTGCGTTCAGATGCAATCTTGTCATTCATATATTCATACAGAGTTACAGTTCTTATAACATCAGAAGGTGTTAACCATCTTTCTTCGATTAGTCTGTCCCGTTCATCATAATTAAATTTCTGCTTACTTTTAAGTGCCCGATCCGCTCTATACCATAAGGTTTTCGATCGTCTTCCGGTAACTTCGTCGTAAATTAATTCTCTCCTAGTAACAACAAAACCTTTAGGATTTTGCCATTTTTCTTCGATCAATCTACCATATTCATCATAGTGACGTATTTGATTAACAACATCCTCATTCCATTTTATAGAAGTTTTTACTCCTAAGTTCTTGAACATTTTTTCCTGTTCGGTTAAAATTAACCTCTCTTGTGCACAACCTAAGAACACAAGGGAAAACAGAATCATCAGAATCATAATCAATGATTGTATTTTGCTTAACCTTCTTTCATTGTCCATTATAGAAATAATAAAACTTCTTAGGGAATAAAGTCCTTGACAATGACTATTCCTTATGTTTAACTTAATTTCTTCCATCAGTATTACCTTTCTAATAGTTTTACATCATTGTTTTCCCGATCATTTAAAGATATAAAAAGTCGTTCTAAAAATAAATCCATGGCATAATTATTTGAATAAAGTCTATGTTCCGGATCAAAACTATAATTATTTCTGTCTCTCAATTCAACATGCAAATGAGAAGGTTTACCACTATTTCTTATATTACCTGTATAACCGGTGAGTCCTACCTTAGTATCAGGACCTACAATTTGACCCTCTTCAACTAATACTTCATTTAAATGAGCATAAACACTCTCCACGCCTTCAGGATATAATATCCTAACTATCTTCCCGTATTCAACTCCTACGGAATCAATTCTTGTGTCACCTCTATAGCCGATGGTTTTAAACATAAAATCCGGATCATCGCTCACCTCGGTAACTATACCTATCGAAAATAATGGATAGACTGGAGTATCCTCGGGGACATATAAATCAACACCTTCGTGAATTCTTCTGATTTCTCCGGTTCTCCTTGGATTTCCGTACATATCACTTCTTCCATATTTTACATAGTCATTTACAAGTTCTGAAAAACTCTTCCCATCATTAAAGGGTGATTTTGAAGAAAAACCTTGATTAACAAATTCTGCAGTAACTGTTATTAGAGGTAATCTTGATGCATTCCCTCGATTAATTGAGATATTATCTCCTTGCCAATCAATGACAATAATACTATTAAGCTCATCGTTCAGTCTATTAATACGAATATTTAGATAGATGATTAAAACACTTAATACTAAGATAATTAGAATGATATATCCTGGAATACTTGTCGTTCTTTTTTTCGGCATTCTTCATCTCCTGTGATATTATCTATATAATGTATCTACTATTACTAAATTCAACTAATTTCTGCACAAATTTAGTCAACAATATTTAACCCATAACTACTTCATTTTCAGATCTCTCTTTGCCGATCTGAAATATATCATTCTTTCCTTCATATAATTAGCCAAATAATAATCGCCTTAATTATCGGGTTGACTTTTTTCATATCTATACTGAATTTGCCTTCCCGATAAGAGAGTATATATTATTAGTAGCATAGTTTTGTTATGGAGGTTATATATGAATGTTAATCGCTTTACTGTCAAGTCTCAAGAAACTTTGGAAACTGCCAAAAATATAGCTCAGGAACAAGGTAATCAAGAAATCTTATCTATACACTTTTTTGCAGCTTTATTACAACAAGAAGAAGGATTAGTTGTCCCTCTTCTCAAAAAAATTGATATTGATACTAATCAATTAATTTATGACATAAACAAAGAGATTCAACTTCTGCCTAAGGTTAGTAATATTTCGCAAGTCTATTTATCCGGTGAATTAAATAAGGTATTAATTCAAGCTGAAAAAGAAATGCAACTATTTCAAGATGAATTTATCAGCTTAGAACATTTACTCTTAGCTATAATCGAAAAAGGAACAAAGACAAATAAAATTGTTTCGGATTATAAAATAGATCGACATAAAATTATCAAAGCCTTGAAAGAAATAAGAGGAAATCAAAGAGTTACAGACCAAAATCCGGAAGTAAAATATCAAGCGCTGCAGAAATATGCTCGAAACCTAACTCTTATGGCTTCCCAAGGGAAATTAGATCCCGTTATAGGACGTGATGATGAAATTCGTCGTACAATACAAATTTTGTCACGAAGACGTAAAAATAATCCACTATTAATAGGTGATCCCGGAGTCGGTAAAACCGCGATTGCGGAAGGTTTGGCTAAGAGAATTATTGATAGGGATATACCCGATAATCTTAAAGATAAGGATCTATTAGAGTTGGACATGGCAGCTTTGATAGCAGGTGCAAAATTCCGGGGCGAATTTGAAGAAAGATTAAAAGCCGTACTCAAAGAAATCGAAGCAGCTGATGGGAAAATCTTACTGTTTATCGATGAAATCCATACGGTTGTGGGTGCTGGAGCTGCAGAAGGATCCGTTGATGCTTCTAATATGCTAAAACCTGCATTAGCAAGAGGAACACTTCATTGCATTGGGGCAACTACTATGAATGAATATCGTAAGTATATAGAAAAAGATGCAGCCCTAGAAAGAAGATTTCAGCCAATTCTCATTTCAGAACCTTCTGTAGAAGATACCATATCAATTCTTAGAGGTATAAAAGAAAAATATGAAGTTCACCACGGAGTTCAAATTACTGATAGTGCTTTAGTAGCCGCTGCTGTGCTATCGGATCGTTACATCTCGGATCGTTTTTTACCTGATAAAGCTATAGACTTAGTTGATGAATCATGTTCATACTTAAAAATGGAAATTGATTCTATCCCAACAGAGATTGATGAAATAAAAAGAAAAATTAGACAATTAGAAATTGAGAAACTCTCTATCCAAAAAGAAAAAGATCCGGCCTCGAAAGAAAGATTGAATAAACTAAAAAAAGAAATGGCTGACCTGCAAGAAAAAGAAAGAAGATTAACCTTAAATTGGGAAAGAGAAAAAAATGCTCTTAAAATGATAAGTACTACCTCAGAAGAAATTGAAAATATCAAAAGTGAAATTCAAAAAGCCGAACGTGACGGCAACTTAGGTAAAGTTGCAGAATTAAAGTATGGGGCATTGCCGCAAAAACAGAAAGCTTTGGATGAATTTAAACGGCAAATGAAAAATATACCTAAAGAAGATCAATTGCTCAAAGAACAAGTGGATGAAGAAATGATAGCTGAGATAGTAGCAAAATGGACACATATTCCTGTCTCTAAACTCCTCCAAAGTGAGTTGGAAAAGTTGATAAACATGGAAAGTTTTCTGGCGAATAGAGTTGTTGGTCAAAAAGAAGCAATCGACGCAGTTTCAAATGCTATCAGAAGATCTCGCAGTGGGTTAGCCGACAGTGAAAAACCAATCGGAACATTTATGTTCTTAGGACCGACTGGTGTAGGTAAAACTGAATTAGCTAAAACATTAGCAGCTTTCTTGTTTGACACGGAAAAATCTATGATTCGGCTTGACATGTCCGAATTTATGGAAAAACATTCTGTTGCCAGACTTATCGGTGCTCCTCCTGGTTACGTTGGTTACGAAGAAGGTGGTTATTTGACGGAAGCAGTCCGAAGAAAACCTTATAGCATCCTCTTATTTGATGAAATCGAAAAAGCTCATCCCGATGTCTTCAATATCTTGTTACAAATATTAGATGACGGAAGACTAACTGACGGCAAAGGAAGAACTGTAAATTTTAAGAATACCGTTGTTATCATGACATCTAATGTAGGTTCGCAAATGATCTTTGATGCCGGGGAAGAACCTTCAGAAAATATAAGTGATAAGTTAATGAACGTTTTGCAGCAATATTTCAAACCAGAATTTTTGAACCGCTTGGATGAAATAATCATATTCCATCGCCTGAATAAAGAACAGATTAAAAACATAGTAAAAATTCAAATCAGAGAACTTCAAAATAGATTGGCTGAAAAAAGAATATCTCTGCATATTGCTGATAACGCCCTTGATCGAATTGCTGAAGAAGGATATGAGCCTCAGTTTGGAGCACGGCCGTTAAAAAGAGTCATTCAAAAAGAAATTGAAAATAATTTAGCAATCTCTATGTTAGAGGGTACTATTAAAGATGATTCTCAAATAGAACTAGATTATTCAGACCAAAAATTCTCCTTAAAAACAATTTAAAAATCCTTACTATTAGTTAATAAATGATGATCAAAACTAATCGCTACTTAATACCTATAGCGAGAATTATTGAAAATATAACCGGCTTAATAGTTCAATTATAAATTGTTGTTTCATAATAACTATTTACTCCGGCAATAAATTCATGATAGCTAAAACCTTTACGAATGAGGTAGTTAATACACCTTGAGTAATCTTTCTTGGAATCTTTATTCGGATATTTCTTAGTCGCTTTATCTATATGATAATCCAGTACTTGTCCACAATTCTCAGGAGAGTAATAAAGATCGAGTACTTCATGTATAGTTTGGGGGGGAATTCTCTTCTTAATTAAACTTGTTTTTGCTTCATTAAAACTTTTATTGCGAGAAAGTGATGATTGTGTCAATAATTCAGCAAAACGGCGATCATTAATATAATTTCTCGCAATACTCCTTTCTATTAGCTGTTTAGCCAAATATATGTTTACGGGAAGTTGATATAAAAAGTTTTGACTCTCGAAGATTGATCTTTCCCGATAGGCAAGATATGATAGTAACCTTTCTTCTGTATAGTTAAATATCTTTTCTGTCAAACGTTGTGAATCTTGTCCACTTAAATCAAAATTTTCATTGTTCCCACCAAACTCTAAAGCCTGTTTTGCAGGTAATAACCCAAGCAATACCCATTCTTCAGTATCATTATTTGCCAGATTGAAGCTGCGCAAAAATTCATCTTCCTCTAAAGAATAATCAGAAATTTTTAACGCTTCGGAAACATTGTCATCTTTGAGGCGAAAAAATATATAACTACTGCGATATTCGTTATGGTTATTTATGGAATTATTATACCTCCTGACAAGTGAGTCTTGCAGGGATGTATAATCTGAAATTCTATTCTTGGCTATCTTTCGGTGCTTGACCATTGTTATCTTGAGGGAAAAGAAGTTTCTTTACTGATTCTTCAATCTCTTGCTCTATATCAGGATGTTCTGTTAAATAGATCTTAACTTTTTCAATCCCCTGACCTATCTTTGTTTTTCCATATGAGAACCAAGAACCACTTTTCTGGATAATATCGTTTTTCACTGCCAAATTTATTATTATTTCATCATTGGCTATACCTTTACCGTATATAAGCGGGAATTCTACTGTTTTGAAAGGTGGTGCAAACTTGTTCTTAACGATCTTGACTTTTGTAATATTACCCAAAAAATTTACTGTGCCACTTGTAGCATCCTTTATACTCCCGGCACTCCTGACTTCCAACCTAACTGATGAATAAAATTTTAAAGCAACACCACCGGTTGTTGTTTCCGGATTCATATAAGGTGCTGTACCTATTTTCATTCTAGTCTGGTTGATAAATATCACTGATGTATTTGATTTACTGACAATAGCCGTCAATTTACGTAGTGCTTGAGACATTAATCTTGCTTGTAAACCAACATGACTATCACCCATTTCTCCCTCTATCTCCTGACGTGTTACTAACGCTGCAACAGAATCTAAGATAATCAAGTCAATGGCATTACTACGAACTAAAGTCTCTACAATTTCCAACGCTTGCTCCCCTCCATCAGGCTGTGACAATAGCATTTCATCAGTATTTACTCCGATTTTTCTTGCATATACAGGATCGAGAGCATGTTCAGCATCAATAAAAGCAATAATCCCACCTAATTTTTGAGCTTCAGCTGCAATATGAAGCGTAAGGGTTGTCTTGCCTGAAGCTTCTGCTCCATAGATTTCAGTAACTCTCCCTTTGGGGATTCCTCCAATACCTAATGCTGCATCTAAATTTATAGCACCTGTGGGAATGACTTCTACTTGTTGCTTGGGTTTGTCCCCCAATCTCATTATAGTCCCCATTCCGTATTTCTTCTCTAGTTGACCTAAAGCTGATTTTAATGCACTGTCTTTTTGCTTGTTGTCCATTATAAGTACCTCCAAATAATTTGAGTTTATCTTAAGTATCCTGTTGCAGAATTAGGATAACATAATTTATTATAATGTAACTTTAATCGCTTATTCTGTCAACCATTAGTTTTATCACATTAACGCCAATACACATATTCAACCTACCACTCTATAGGTTATTGCATGATTACAATATTTATATGGATTTTAATCGTTTTAAACGTGGCTCCAAAAAACTACATTTAAAACTTAAAAATATACTCTATAAGCAATTTCACTTTAGATACAAGCTACAGTAAAATCCTCTTTGAGGTATGAATTAGTACCAAATAGATCAAAACAAAGATGTTGCCGCCAAAATAATTTTATAAGCTTAGTATAATTATTATTTACCTGTATAATAAGAATGTGTGCAACTATTAAGTTTCAATTAATAAATAACTCACGGTTAATGGACATTAGGGACATCCTTTACTTAAATAGTATTAATAAAGTCCTCTGAATGAGCCAGACTAAAAAACAGTCAACATTATGGTTCGGCAATATATAGTACCCACCTGTATACACTATTGAAAACAGTATATACAAGTTAGATATGCAAAACCGGAATAGTATCTATAATATTAACCGGCTTTTTGAACTTTGTTAGACTTAAGACAGGTTGTACAAATCTTTACTGTCTTAACCTTGTCATTTTTTTGAATACGAACTTTCTGAATGTTGGGGTAAAATCTTCTCTTTGTAGCATTTAATGCGTGGCTACGACTATTCCCAACTTGTGAAGACTTACCGCATATATCACATATTTTTGACATCTTACCTTCCTATAGAATTTTCATGACAAAAAAACAAACTCAGCATTTTTGGCAAGATCTTTTTGTCCTATTACAATTATTGCATCCAATTTGATCGTGTGATAACGATATTACACTAATGACACCTTTTCATATTATTGCAATCACATAGTAATATGCTTATATGGGCCTGCCCCTTGATAATCAGACGTTAAATAGTGAGGGGAATTTGGTTCAACCTTTTTATAACTTAAACCTAAATATTTACACCACTTTTTGAGACGTTATCTATAAGATACCATTAGGGTGAGTAGGAGTCGGATACTATTCGACTCCTACTCACCCTAATGGTAAGACAGTTCTATACGGACTGCTCAAGCTTTATAGATCTGACTGATAGAAATATTGGAAAGATAGTTTTTGATAAGATTGTAGCAATGAAACAGAAGTATTATCATCTTTATCTTTTTACTCTTATGCCGAATCACGTTCATATGTTGCTTAAGCCCGAGAAAATTGATGGTCAGATAATCCCTGTCGGTGAGATATTGCGGCTGATAAAGGGAAGTACCGCCAGAAGTATAAATCAGATGTTAGACCGGAAAGGAACGATATGGCATAAGTGATATTATGATTATTGGGTTATAAATCAAGAGGAATTGAGGTATCCTGAAATAAGTGGACTAAAAGGAGCACTATTTCAGGACTTGACTGAGCTGAGTTTGATTGATTGGTGTTAAGGACAATTTAATAAGCACCACTTTCCTTGATTTATTTGTTAGTAATTTTTAACATGTTATTATTTATATTGTTTATGTGGGGAAATGCCTAAGATATTTCTGATTGTAGATTGAATCAACTCCTTCAGAGACCTTCTTGCTTGATTAAACTTGACGTTCTGTCCACCGTGAAAAAACATATCGATAATTTCTGTGCTAATATTTTATATAGTTTAAACAATAAATAAGGTCTGTAATATGAATTTAACTACTGAAAATGTGCTTTTAATAGGTTCGATTTTACTAATCATATCTATCTTAGCCGGGAAAACATCTTATCGGTTTGGAGTGCCAACGATCTTGTTCTTTTTGGCAGTGGGGATTTTAGCAGGTTCCGAAGGAATCGGTAGAATCTATTTTAATGACCCTAAAACAGCACAGTTTATTGGTATAATGTCATTGAATTTTATCCTATTTTCAGGTGGATTAGGGACAAACTGGCAAATTGTAAAACCATTTGTTAAAGAAGGATTGTTTCTCTCAACGTTTGGTGTTTTAATAACAGCCTTGTCAATTGGTGTTTTTCTATTCTTAGTCACCGAACTTAGAATCATTGAATCTTTATTACTTGGGTCAATAGTTTCATCGACAGACGCCGCAGCAGTCTTTTCAGTATTAAGGTCAAAAAAATTAGCACTCAAGCATAATTTACGTACTATTCTGGAATTAGAAAGCGGTAGCAACGATCCTATGGCATATTTTTTGACGATTACTTTTCTCACTTTGATTACCAATCCCGAAGTATCTTTAGCCAGTATGGTTCCAATTTTTTTTCAACATATGATAATTGGGGTAATTCTTGGTTTTGCTATAGGTAAGTTAGGAACTTTCGTTCTTAACAATATCAAATTAGATTATGAAGGTCTATATCCAGTATTAACAATAGCTATAATGTATTTTTCTTTTTCAATAACTGATTTTTTAGGTGGTAACGGTTTTTTGGCTGTTTATTTGGGAGCAGTGTACATTGGTAATCAGGATATAATCCATAAAAGAACGATAATTAAAACGTTTGATGGATTTGCCTGGTTGATGCAAATAGTTCTTTTCCTTACGTTGGGTTTATTGGTATATCCAAGTGATCTATTAGAAATTACCGGAATCGGATTGCTTGTTTCAATATTTACTATTTTATTAGCGAGACCTATCAGTGTGTTTTGTTGTTTGTTATATTCAAAAACTAAGCTAAAGGGGAAGCTATTTATATCATGGGTGGGACTGAGAGGAGCAGTTCCAATTGTATTTGCTACTTATCCTTTACTGGCTGGGATTGAAAGATCGCAGACAATGTTTAACATTGTATTTTTTGTTTCTGTTTCCTCTGTTATTGTTCAAGGTACTTTTCTCTTACAAGTAGCTCGATGGCTTGGTATTGTTCTCCCAGAAGATTCGAAGCCTAAGACACCGGTCGAAGAATTATTGGAGGATGGTGCAAAATCGGAGTATCTGGAAATTTTTATTCGGAGTAATTATAAAGCTGTTAATAAACGTATTGTTGATCTCAACTTTCCGCTTAAAGCTATAATTGCAATGATACGTAGAGACAAACAATATATAACTCCAAACGGTTCAACTGAAATCAAAAAGGGTGATGTATTGATGATTCTTTCAGAAGATAAGGAGACAGTTAAGAAAATCGATGAATGTTTACGTTAGAATTGAGAGGCTTATGCTTATCATAAAGAATAGTATGGTGATATAACCTGCAAGTAAGTGAAAAACTTGACTCAAGAGTATGAATCAATAAAATCTCATGTGAAATCGATATTATTAAAATAACACTATTTATATGAAAAGATCAAAAGAAATACCTTTTATAGTAACAATATCATATTTAGTAGGCTTTCTTTTCATCCGGTTAAGTGTATTTATTGCCGGGGCAGCTGAAACGGAGTTTGCACAAGCAGCTAAGGCCGGAGAACTTCCCGACGTTGCTTTCCATATAGGGACCAACATAATATTGTTTGGCTATCATATTCATCATTTTTATATTGGAATTGCCATGATAGGAATAGCCGGTTGGTTTGCTCTTGTAGGTACAAACATATTTTCAACCCGTCAGTTAGCGGTCATATACGGTTTAGGGTTAGGATTGTTTTTTGATGAGATAGGTTTATTGTTAACATGGGGAGATTATTATAGTCAACTCTCCTATTTATTAACTGTTTTTCTAGCAGGTCTATTCTTAAATATTGTATTTTTTCATGATTTTTGGGTAAGCGTAAAAAAAAATATTGCGAATGCTTCTCCACATTCACTTTTTTGGAGTACACTTAAAAAGCGAAAAACTATTTATAAGCTAATTGATTTGGTTAGCAATAAGACCGGTACGACAGAAAAAACAAGTTCAATATTTACAGGGATTCTATATATAATATTAGCTATTGTAATATATTTACAACCACAATTAATACGCTATTGGGTATCGATAATATTTTTTATCCAGGGAATAGATTATCTCGTAAAGTTTTTCAAATAAAGGAGCATAAAGATGAAACTTCAGGAAAGAATAAGTTTTCTTTTCACTGGTACAGCATACATAATCGTAGGTTTTTTGGTTGTAACGCAACCTAGGTTTTTTTATTATTGGATTGCAGGTATTTTTTTGCTGCAAGGAATTGCTTCAATCATCAGAGGACTAACTGCTACCGCTCAAGAAGAAGAGGATTAAAAATCGAAATTGAACGGTTATTCTAAGAAGTTTAAGTATTTATTATTTATTTTTTAGATGAGACAATAAAATAAGAGCCGATAAATGCAGGAATTACGGAGTTAATAAAAAAGATTAATAATGAAGCGGTAATTGCTACTTCGACTTGAATACCATACTCGTTTAAAGTATACATCGCAAAAGACTCTCTCAGCCCAAGACCTGAAAATGTTATCGGAATAGTATTGGCTGTCAAAATTAAAGGTACGCTTTTCAAGGCATCGGTAATTCGGAGTAATTGATATTGATTGATAATTAAGACATATTGCAATACGGTTATAAAGATGAATAAAAGTTGTGACACAAATATACGAGGAACAAAACGAATATAATTATTGAAATATTCTGCATGTTTAGTGAAAAGGTATCTTCCCCAATAAACAATAAAAGGCATCGTTGCAACTACAATAATTACTGAAAACCTGAGCAGTATTTGATAATTAACGAAATGGAAGAAAGCTGCGACCGAACCGAACAATAGTATAGTCCATGTTAACATAAACTTTTCCATACCGATAGAAAACAAAGTTCCTTTTTTGCTATGGTTTAGGAAGTAAACTTTACCGTAAGTTCCATGTCCACCCGGTAACAGAAAACGTAATGCATTTCCGATAAACAAACTCCTAATTACTTCGAACTTAGGAGGATTATATCCGGAATTGATTTTCAGACAACAAATCCAATTAAAATACTGTGTGATTAGTTTCACTGCCGAAGTGATTACAAGCAGTATAAATGTTACCGGATGAAGATTAATTGATAACATCAAAACACTCTTTAAATCAATTCTTCTAAAGATAAGATATAGAATCATACCGGTTAAAATAATTTGTCCGAAATAAATGATCTTTTTTTTCATTTTACCTTAGATATCAGAATCATATATAAGCAGCAGATTTATTAGGTTTTCCACTTCCATCTGCCAAAAGAGCCGATAGCGGTATAAAAAATAAAATAGTAAGGATAAATTATAACAAACACCGGATCGAGAAGATTAAATCGCTCTTTATGTTTAGATAGATTTATAACCCATATAAATAAAGAAACCATATAAACTGTTAATAAGCTTGACCAATCGCATGTTAAAGCGAAATATGCAGGCATCATAAGATAAAATGCTATAATTACAAATGTCCCAAATACATGTAAATAAGATGACATTTTAATCTTGTCAAATCTTCTTTTTTGTTGATCATTAAACCTCTTATCTATAGGAAGTGTGTATATGGATTTATAATGATTATATCTAATGATACCACCTTGAGAGCGAATCAGTCTAAGAGCTTGTTTGTCATCTCCGGAGGTATAACTTGTTAATGACTTGTATCCACCTGCGGCAATGAGTTCTTTTCGTTTAACTGCTAAATGTCTACCACTACAACTGAAGGGAATGCGTAAACCAATAGTAGCAACATAAATACCGGCTGCGGCAAGGCTGATAAAACGACGGAATACTTTTATAGGGTATAATAAACGGAGATTGGCAAAATATTGATTTAGATCTCCGAGGATGTCATTGACAAACATATTAGGTTCCTTACAAGTCGTATTCATAGTTATCAAAGACTTTAGTTTAAGTATATCGAAAGTTTCGGGTGCATATCCCACGACTAAGGAAGTATTGTAATCCCAGAATTTATTTTGATTGATAAGCAAATCCGGATCTACGATACAATCAGCGTCTGTTAATAATATAATGTCTTTTGTCGCTTTCTCAAGAGCTGTTTGTAACCCTTCCTTCTTGCCAGGAAGAGTTTTGTTCGTTATCTTTATGACTCTAACATTATCAATACATTGAGACATTTTCTGCATAAGCCAATAAGTTTTATCATTAGAATCATCATCAACTAATATAATTTCAAATAGATCTTGCGGATACTTAATATTAGCTAAGGACGTGAGTAATAATGGTAATACTTTTTCTTCGTTACGTGCTATAACGATAATTGAATACTTTTGCATAGCTGGTTTTTTTTTACTTTCACCGGCGAGTAAGATACCAACTGCAGCTATAATAAGAAAAAAAGAGTAAGCGTATATAATGTATGACATTAGAATATATTGTATATTGAATTAATACATGAACTCATAACTAAAGATCAATTCTTTGAGCCAATCTTTATCAGATTGTTTTGTCAAGTCTATGCCTAAATTTACCGAATGATGAGCTAAAATAGATAATGCAAATACACCTTTAGACCTAAAGGTATTAGTTATATCACCTTCAAACCATTTAGCAGTATCTAATAATTCTCCATTAACCATTCTGTCTTTTGTGTAGTTTAATGACCAACAATTACCCCAACTGCCTTGTCGAATATATGAAGTAAAGAAATTAAAACCAAGATATGGTAGAATAGTTAATTCTGTCTGCGTAGCTCCTTGTATCAAGTTACTTCCTTCCGGAAAACCTAATCCTACACCATCATGCGATGTATTTGTATGATAACTTTTGTGTGTATATGTCCAGGGACGGACAGCTGTCATTTCAAAAGTTGTTCGTATTGGTTTATTATCTTTGCTAATAAAACCAGGCAAATATTTTAGAGAAAAACCACCTTGTAAAGCATATTTATTGCCCCACCAATTACCGAAAATTTCGCTTTTCCTGAGTTCATCAAGAGCTAAATTCCCATAAAGGGTTAAGTTTTCGTTTACCAGCCATCTACCTCCGGCATATATTAGCATATTATCTCTATCGTGAAGATTATGCTCAATGATCCGATAAAATGTATGTGGCAATAGATAACTTATATCTACACTACGATTAGCATAAATAACCTGTTCTCCAAAAAATAATTCGAGATTTGTAAAAGGTTGATAATTAACCTGATGTTGAGAGAAAAACTTGTCAACGTAACGGAGAACTCCATCATAAGGATCAGAATATATGGGATCTCTTTCATTAGGAATAAGAGATCCATGTAAGAACGTTAGTTGTAATTTACCAAAAACAATCTTTGAACTAAAGTATCCATAATCGTTAACAGCATCATTGAGAATTATACTACCACCGATATTATCTCCGACTTGATGTGTACCCCTGCCTAAAGAAACATTCCCAAAGTCGAAAAAATAGCTTATTTGACCCGATAGACTGTTCAGGTTGGTGTATGTTTGCCCTGGAAGTTCATGGCTTTTATGCCATCTGTTTAGCAGCGGAGAGGTGCATTCTGCATAGTTAAGATCTCCTTGAAATCTACCAGCCCACCAATCACCCCAAAAGACCAAACGGTTAAAAATATTACCTCGTATTCGTACTCTCCGATATGGATGTACATAATACTCGTCAAAATCGGTATGATAATCTACCCCACCGCCAATATTTACTTGCAACCTACCCGAAACAGTTTCGTCGACAACTTGATAGTCTATAAAACTATCGTCGGATGATTTTGATGTTGTAAAAGTTGTTAGAGCCTTGATAAAGGTATTATAACTGGTAAAAGGGAACATGAAGTGATCACTTTCAAAGTTATGTTTATAGATTAGATGATTGATGTCAAGTTTTTGCAGGTTAAGTAAGTTAGCCCGATAAGTAATTTTGTTGTCTATTGGATTCAAACGGAAATACTCTTCAGCTTCCAAGAAATCGTGACTGATAAAAAAAAATAGGCAGAAAATAAGTATTACTTTTAATGTTGAAAATCGGGAATCAATCCGTATAGTTTCAACATTTAAATCAATTTTTTTTGGGGAAATCGATAGATTATTAACTTTCTTACGAACCACCTTATTTACTCCTTTTTTAAGATTAATTCAACTGCTAAATCCGGGCTTCTTAGTTTCTGCCAACTGGAATAATAGACTTGACTACGCTTTGAGTTAACACTATTTACTTTATCATGAGCTATACTGATTGTATTTGCAGAATTATTAGATATTACTAAATATAGATTATTCGGTAACATTATATGCGGTTCGATTTCGGCTAAAAAGTGGTTATTTCTTCCTGCCGATAAGCAACCCTTATTAAAAGTTATCTCGTTGCCTTTATAGTCAGCTACAGTATGTATTAAAGGGTTGGGTCCATCATACAGTGATACGGATAGGTTACTTTGATTGTCCTCAGAATGTCCGCATATTTTTATGCTGTCAATATAGTAATTATTACCGCCTTCATAATACAAAGAGTAATCAATACCGATTTTCATTTTTGGATGCAAGTAAAAATGATTAACATTTGATTTATCTATGCAATACGTTAATTTCTCAACATCTTTACTAAGGAACACAATTTTATTCGCCGGTTCAATATTATCTGCTAAAGGATTGATACTTTCGTTTTGGAAAGTAAGTATACCTTTATCTATAACATTTGTGGGAATCCAGGGTATGTTAATCTGATTATTACGAACATCAATTATTCTATAGTAAGCTATTGTTTGCCAATTTAATAAGTACATAGATAATCTATCATATTCCCCTTTGACTTTCAATGCGGGGAAATTTTGAAGATTTGTATCTAACATGATAATTGCTTCTCTATTATTCAATGATTCAAGGTGTAAATTAGGGGCCTTTTTATTACTGGCAAGACGGAATTCGAGGATATCACTTGTATTATTTGTTTTTAAAAATGTGAAGTGTTCATCTTTGATAATGAACTCATAAGGTTTTTCTCGGGGTAATAAATAAACATGAAAATAACCATCTTTATTAGTGACAATATTTTGAGTATAAGAGCTTTCACGTCCATCAATAAATACCTCAACTTCCGGTAAAGGTTCATTATTATTATTAACAACTCTGACTGTTAGCAAGTTTTGACTAAACTCTTTAAGCAAGTTCAACATAGCATTAGTTTGCATCTGCAGATGGAATTTTAATACTTCATCAGGAGGATTAGTAATTCCTTCTCCATAAGGTGAATTACCTCCAACTTCTATCAACATTGCTAACGTACGATGTTGTGAGTAAATATAGTCTCGGGCAAAACTGCGTTGAGAAGTATTTAATGTATGGGCTTTATAGTATCCTTCTTGATAAGTTTTTGGTAAATTTGCAGCTAATGTTGTTGCCAAGTTATGCATTTCGTGATAATCAGGTGATAGTTTATCACCCCATTTCCAAGGGAAAAATATTCGTTCTGAATAAGCACCTGAAGCAGAGCTGTGATAGAAAAAGGCCAAATCAAAATTAATATCTTTATAAAACTTTATCATTGATTGAGTTTCTGCTTGGCAAGCTGCCTCAAACCCTTTGAAGTATGGACTTTCCGGATCGAAAGATGCATCATCTTCCCAATTAAAAGGATAATTACGATTCAGATCAACACCATCTTTATTTAAATCTCTTGTTCCATTCATGTTAGTATCAGTCTCATTTTTTCTTTTCAAACGGTATTCCCCACTATTAACGATCTCAAAACCTTCCGGATTAGATGTTGGGATGAACCAAAGTTCGAAATTATCGATTAAATAGGTAATGAAATCATCTTTTTCATATTGCGATAATAGATACTTGCTCAAATACATCACTATCTCAACCCCTATAGGTTCTTCACCGTGATGTTGGCCATGAAATAGCACAGCCGGTTTTGATTGATTCAAATCAGTTCCTGTAATTGAGAAAGCATAAATAGGGAATTTTTTATTACTGCTTTCACCGATAATTTGCCAGTCCACTAAATGAGAATAGTTAGAGGATTTCGACAATATCGCAGTTAACATATCATCAGATCTGTGATACAAAGAATCTAACGGGTAAACATTTATGGGTTCGAATTTTTTGTCACTCTGATTCGTTGCACCAACTGGATTCAGTAACAATACTAATAAGATCAAGAAATTGTGTTTGATGCAGTTAGTATTTGAAAAGAATCTCCAAAGACGAATTAAAAGAGTAATGAAATTATTGTACATATAGAGTTAAATAGAGCTTATAAGTGTGTTAACTAGATAAAAAACGGGAAGAGAAATAATGAAGCTGTCAAAACGATCTAAAACACCACCATGTCCGGGGATAATAGTAGAACTGTCTTTAACCCCAGAGTCTCTCTTAAACAATGATTCACATAAATCTCCCAATTGACCGAAAATGCCTGCTGTAAGCCCTAAAGCTATGCCTTGGTAAAGTGAATAATGTTCATAAAAGATATGATATAAAATAAAAGATGATGCTACAGCTGCTAAAAAGCCAAATATGAATCCTTCGACTGACTTGTTTGGACTAACCTTAAAATATCCTCTATGTCTGCCTAGTGCTGTTCCAAAAAAATACGCGAATGTATCAGTTGTCCAGATAATTATTATGAGAGATACTAATAAATAATTACCACCCTCGATTTTACTTATATGATAAGCAAAAGATAGGGTATATGCGATATAAAAGACTATAAAAAAACTAAGAGAGATCCGAATTATTGCATTCTCGATTCGATTGAATAAGACATCATTCAAAGCAATAGTACAGAAAACAAGAACTATACAAAGAAGAAATCCATCATTACCCATAAGGGTAAAAACAAAGAGAAACAAACCATTCAAAGGGATGATTATTAATGGAACAGCCGGCATCTTATTACCAAGCATATTTCTAAGTTCCCATGTAGAAAGTAAAGTAATAAGTAATAGAAAAATCAGTAGTAATATGCCACCATTGAATAAAGCCAGTATTATTAATGGGATAAAAAATAAAGAAACTAAAACTCTTTTCATTATTACGTTCATTCCTTACTCCAAATGATTAATTTTAGGATAGTACGACTAAATTATTTTGCAGCTCCGAATCTACGTTGTCTCATTTGATAATCTAAGATAGCTTGTACGAATTCTTGTCTATTAAAATCTGGCCAAAGGGTTTCTGTAAACCATAATTCTGAATAAGCAGATTGCCAGATTAAAAAATTTGAAAGACGTAGTTCTCCACTTGTTCTGATCAATAGATCCGGATCAGGTATATTATCAGTATATAAATATTTCTGTATGAGAGAGCGATCAATGTCTTCGGCTTGAAATTTGTTGATTGAATAGTCAGAGACGAGCTTTTGGACTGCTTCTACTATTTCCTGTCTCCCACCATAATTCATAGCAACATTCAAATTAAGACCGGTATTATTCCAGCTTTTCCGACAATTTTCGACTATCTGATCATAATAACTTTGAGATAATCCTTTGGGACTGCCAATAAACTTTACAACAATATTATTTTTTGTGAGTTCATCGATTTCTTGCATTAGAGTATTCATGATTAATTTTAATAACCCATGCACTTCTTGTTTGGAGCGACGCCAGTTTTCTGTTGAGAAAGCATATATAGTTAAATATTCTAACCCTACTTCTACACTTGCTTCGACTATTTCTCTCACTGCACCTGCCCCTTTTTTATGGCCATTAAGCCTGGTTGTATTATTTTTTTTTGCCCAACGTCCATTACCGTCCATAATAACGCCTATATGATTGGGAAGGCTGTTCCTATCAAGCTTGGCGATTAATTCTTTGTAGTTCATCATTACTTCCTCATTGTATTATGTAAATGTTACGAAACAGTAGCTTGTGATTTAAGATATGCAAAAATAAAATCTTCAAGAACACCATCTAATACAGCTTCACTATTGCCTGTTTCATGATTTGTACGGTGATCTTTAACCATTTGATATGGATGAAAGACATAAGAGCGGATTTGATTTCCCCATCCGATATCGGATTTGCTTTTTTCTGTTTTAAGTTTTTCTTCCTCCAATTTTTCTTCATAATAGCGGTAAAGCCGCGACTTAAGAAGTTTCATAGCAGTTTCTTTATTTTTTATTTGGGACCGTTCTTTCTGACATTGAACTACAATATTTGTGGGAATATGAGTAATTCTTATGGCAGAGTCGGTTGTGTTTATGTGTTGCCCTCCAGCACCACTAGCCCGGTAGGTGTCGATTTTTAAGTCATTAGTATTAATATCTATTTCTATGCTATCATCTATGATAGGATAGACAAATACGGAGGCAAAAGAAGTCTGTCTTTTCCCTTGGGCATTAAAAGGAGATATTCTTACCAACCTGTGAACACCTATTTCTGACTTCAAATACCCATAAGCATAATCTCCTCCTATTTCCATAGTAACGCTCTTAATTCCAGCTTCGTCACCAGGTTGTAGATCATCAATGCTAACTCTAAAGTCATTACTTTCAGCCCATCTCTTATACATGCGCATCAACATTTCAGCCCAATCTTGAGATTCGGTTCCACCTGCTCCGGGATGAATAACTAACATAGCATCATTCTTATCTGTTTCTTTGCCCAATAAGAATTCCATTTCCATCTTCTGAGCTAATTTACTATATTCAACGTATTGTTGGGAAGCTTCTTCGAACAGTAAACCAGAGTCATCCTCCTGCATAAGGTTTATGTAAGTGTCAATTTCATCAACCATATTCAGTAGTTTCTCATCACGGTCGATTATATCTTGTTTGGTGTTAATCTGTCTTAAAATGTTTTGAGCTTTGTTTTGATTCGACCAAAATCCGGGCTGGTTACTTTTTTGTTGTAAAGAGACTAATCCTTTTTTAGCGTCTTCTACATCAAAGATACCTCCGTAGATCAAGCAGTTTAGATTTTAAGTTTTTCATTCCATCTAATAAGTCGTTTAAATCCATAAAAATCCTCTTATTGTTGTTATGTATATTGATTTAATTGTTACTACTGTATATAATAAAAAAAATAAGATATAATGTCAATATTTACCGGGTATTAAATAGTCTTTTATCTCTTCATTAAAATATCTGTCAGTCATAGTTGCAATAAAATCTCGAACTTTTTCAGCCGGCGTAAAAGCTTCCAGATATTTGATACTCTTATGGTTTAAAAAGTGTTTGAAAATATTTGACCCCGCATTATTTTTATTAATATCATCTATATATTTATCAAATAGTATGACCATAGATCTGTAAACGATACCTGTATAAGTTTTTATGACAGGGTTCTTGTAAATTCTCTCATAATTGAATTTTTTTAGTTTAATAAGATTCATAGAAGCTTCTTCACTCATTGAAATAAAGCTTTTACCATAACTATTGAGAATAACGTCCCGAATGAGTTTGTTAACAATTTCTCTATTAGTATTACCGAAATAATTGACACACTCAGAAGGTAAGTCCTCTCTTTTAAGAATATTAAACCTAATGGCGTCTTCAATATCTTTTCCAATATATGCTATGGTATCTGATACTCTAACGACACAACCTTCGAGTGTGTTAGGCATCCATTGATAATCTGACATGGCATCATTATCAGTTTCCGGATCAGTGTTCGTGTTAATAAGTGATCTATCAATATAATATTTAATATCATGATCAGATTTTCCCCAATGGGGGCTTAACACTCTATTGTGAATTTCTCCATTGTGTGAGATTATACCGTCTCTAACTTGAAATGTTAAATTTAGACCTTGCCCCCGGTTGGTTATATAGTCAACGATATAAAGACTGGCAATGTTATGTTCGAATTTGCCGATTCCATAATTTAAGCAGCATTTATTTAAAGCTCGTTCTCCTTCATGGCCGAAAGGAGTATGTCCTAAATCATGTCCCAGGGCGATTGCTTCAATTAATTCCGAGTTTAACCGTAATACTTTACCGATAGTTCTAGCTATTTGCGATACATAGGTAGTATGTAAACTTCTATTTGTCATTTCTTCATCGAACATGTTCGTAAAAGAAAAGACTTGAGTTTTTCCTTGATATCGCCGATAAGCACCACTGTAAAGTATCCGATCTCTATCAATGGCGAAAGCCGATCTCAATTCATTTTTATTTTCTTGTTTTAAACGCCAAGCTTTGCTATCTTTGCACGCGTATTGTGACAGATTTCTCTCTGTGAGTTCGATACTTCTTTTAAAAATTTCCGATAATTCTGAGCACATAGCGTTATTGATTATCTAATGGTTGAAAACAAGGTATTTCATGTAATAAGGGTAAAACCCTTTCTTTATCATTTTGACTTCAAAATGTGTGGGCAATTCAGGCCAAAATGGCGCCCTGGTAAAACCATGTTCATATTGAGATTTGTATTGGTCATTAGCTGCAAAACATTCCATGATAACTTGAGCATAATTATGGTCATCCGTACTTATGAGAACTTGACCGGAACCAGTTAGCTTATTTGATAACATTTCTAAAAAAGTTTGGTTTATTAACCTATTCTTATGGTGCTTTTTTTTAGGCCATGGATCCGGATGAAGTATAATAACCTTTTGCAATGAGAAGTCAGGTATAAGGGATAAAAAATTTATATCGACCTTACTGTTAATAATTCTTACGTTAGAGTTTTGGTTTATATCTAAGTTCCTCAAAATTGAAGCAATCCTTTTCAAAGAAAGCTCAACACCTAAATAGTTTGTCTGAGGATTAGCTTCAGACATTCCGGAGATTAATTCTCCTCTTCCACAACCTATTTCCAAAACCGATTGATTTTGATTGTCAAAAATATCTTTAAAACTAAGAGATTTACCGTAATTTTGGCTATCAACCAAAAAAAACCTTTGCTTTAATTGTGGTATATTTTTATTGTTCAATACTTTGTGCAATTTATCCAAATAAATGACCTCTAATCATAGATGTTAATTACTATCTCTAATTTCTTGTTTCAACAGCTTGGAAAACGATTGTATGTCTTCTACCTGCTCTTATCACTTCTAACTCAATTGATTCACCAATTGAAATTTCCAAAGTAGCAACTTCAGCATCATTAGTATTATTAACTTCATATTCATTAATCCTGACGATTATATCACCTCTCCTCAGGTCGGCTTGACCTGCAGGACTATTCTGATCTATGTAGCTCACAATAACACCGTTCAAATCATCTAACTCTAAATAGGAAGCTATCATGGGATTTAAATCCTGAATTTTAAAGCCAAACCAGATTTGTCTTCTTCTTCCATACTCAATAATCTCTTCCGCAATTCTTATGATCCGATCAATTGGTATAGCAAAACCAACACCTATACTGCCACCAGATTCGGAGAAAATAAATGTGTTCATACCTATCATTTCTCCTAAAATGTTGATTAAGGGTCCGCCACTATTTCCTGGATTAATTGCTGCATCTGTTTGCACCATACCTTGATAAATTTTACCACCTGAATCTTGAGAAAAATTTCTATTAACAGCTGAGATAACACCTACTGAAACACTAGGTTTACTGTCTTTTATTAAAAAAGCATACGGATTACCAATAGCAATTACCGTTTCCCCCAATAATAAGTTGTTTGATTGACCCAAAGTTATAGCATTTAGGTCTGTTTCTTCAATTTTTAAAACTGCGATATCCAACACGGAATCCATCCCAATAATTCCTGCTTCGTATTGACTCCCGTCATTTAAGATAACTTTAATTTCTGTGGCACCTTCCACCACATGGGAGTTGGTCAAAATGTAACCATCTTCATTGTATATCAAACCTGATCCAATACTTTGAACCTCTCTTCGATATGGACGATAATCAAAAAAACCAAAGAATGGATTATCAAATGGATTTGTTGAACGTCGCACTACTTGAGTTTTGATAACATTTATACTAACTACCGAAGCTTCTGTTTTTTTTACTGATTTTGTTACTGCATTACTGCGTTGCAATTTATAATTATCGGAAATACTGTTTTGTATTTGCCTATTATTGTCAGATGAAGTAATTACCTCTTCCGGCATATAGTGATTTTGGATACCTGCTACCAAATGAGAAGTAGTGTCTTCTATTTTAGGCGGATAATATTTATAAAATACAAGATTTACTATAACCACTATAATTACTGTCATTATTATATGTTTTGTTTTCACGACTATAACCTCTTTTGATTATTTACTGTAGTTTATCGCATAATACGAACTAAAATAATTATATACCTTTGACAAGTATTTTTTTCAAGATATTTGAAGATTACTCTTTGATACTGATCATTATTCGTCAAATAATATTGAAGACTGGTTTACCGGGCAATCAAGATTGAAGTGTTTATACGCTTTGTAAGTTGTTTTTCTTCCTTGAGGAGTTCTATCAAGAAAACCTTGTTGGATTAAATATGGTTCATATATTTCTTCAATAGTTCCAGGATCTTCACCAACAGCGACAGCTAATGTTTTTAAGCCAACCGGACCACCTTGATAGTTTTCAATAATAGCTATGAGGATTCTTTTATCCATTTCATCCAATCCGGCATGATCGACGTCTAGCATCTTAAGAGCACTAATTGCTATATCACCATTAATCAAACCATCGCCCTTAACCTGAGCATAATCCCTAACTCTACGTAATAACCTGTTAGCAACTCTTGGTGTTCCTCTGCTTCGCTTGGCAATTTCGAATCTTCCTGCATCGTCCAACGGTACAGATAGTAGTTTAGCTGAGCGAGCGAGTATTTTTTCAATGCTTGCAATATTGTAGTAATCCAACCTTAAAGTAATACCAAACCTTGCTCTTAAAGGGCTGGTAAGTAAACCGGCACGCGTGGTTGCTCCGATAAGAGTAAAGGGTTCCAGGTCTATTCTAAAAGAACGAGCGTTTGGTCCACTATCAATAATTATTTCTAATCTAAAATCTTCAATAGCGGGATAAAGATATTCTTCAACAACATGGTTTAATCTGTGTATCTCATCAATAAACAAATTATCATGTCGTTGTAAATTTGTTAATATCCCGGTTAAATCGGAAGGTCTTTCTAAGACAGGACCTGAAGAAACTTTTAGTTCGACATCCAATTGGTTAGCTACAATATGAGCCAAAGTAGTTTTACCTAGGCCAGGAGGTCCATAGAATAGGATATGGTCTAATGGCTCTCCTCTTCTTTTAGTTGCTTCGATAGCAATCTCCAAAATGTCCTTAATTTTTTGCTGACCTGTAAACTCTGCTAAGCTTTTAGGACGAAGAGATCTATCAAAATCCGCTTCAGTTTGCACTTCAACCGGAGTTAATATTCTATCCCTATCTTTCATCATAGTCATACTCCCAATATTTATTTCAGCCTCTCTGATATTCCTGTCAATATAATTAAATTTGTGTGATCGACAGACCTACACTTCATTTTCCGATACAGAAATCATTAAATATTTTGTTTAGAATATCTTCATCGGTAACTTTACCAATTATTTCCTCTAAAGATTCACTTGCCACTTTCAAATCAAAAGCAGTGAATTCATGTCCCATCCCTTTCTCAATTGACATTAATGCTTGTTCCAAAGAGTGTAAGGCTTTTTCGGCTGCGTTAAGCTGTCTTATATTTGTTAATATCCCTTCGTCAATATTTTTCTCTTCCAAGGTTAATTCCTCTAATAGTTTCTCTCTCAATTTATCTATACCTAGACCTGTTTTTGTCGAAAGTGGAAGAAATCCACGTGCTACATAACGACATTGTGTATTTTGATCAATAATATCACATTTATTTAAGATTTTTATAAACTTATTTGAGTTTAATTCTTTATCGGTAATATTTGAGAATATATCCTCTTCGGAAGATTGCTTACTGTCTTCAAGATATAAAACTTTGTCGGCTTTTTTTATCAACTCATAGGAGATTCCTATTCCTAAGCTTTCAACATATTCTTCGGATTTCCTCAAACCTGCTGTGTCAATGAGTCTTACCAGATAACCATCAATTGACAAAGATTCTTCTAGAAAATCTCTGGTAGTGCCTGGAGCAGTGGTTACAATTGCTCTGTCAGATTCTAGCAAACTATTAAAGAGACTGGATTTACCTACATTAGGAGCTCCGGCAAGACAAACAATTAAACCCTCCCGGATTATGATTCCTTCTTTGCCTGACTTAATAAGTTGTTGCAATTTTGCTTGAAGTCTGGAGAGTTTTATTTTGAGTTTGTCTATATCCAGTTCTGTTACATCTTGATCATTAAAGTCTATCTCTAATTCTACTTCTACCCTATAACTGGTCAATTCATCTAAGAGATGTTTGATATGTTCATGAAGAGATCCTTCGAGCTGAGAGATTGCTGCTTGATGAGAAGCAACGGTTTTTACATTCATAATATCCCTAACCGCCTCAGCTTGAGTAAGATCAATTTTGTTATTCAAAAAGGCTCTTTGTGTAAATTCTCCCGGTTTGGCTAAACGAGCATTAAGTAATATTACCTGCATAATATTTTTAATTATAAAGGCATTACAATGACAATTTATCTCTATGACATCTTCTCCTGTATAGCTATAAGGTTTATGATAAACAGAAAGGACTACTTCATCGATCGGTTTAGCATTTACTAAATCATTAGAATGATTGTTAGGCAGTTGGCTATGATTAACTATTATACCATAAAACCGTTTTTTCCGCTTTAGGTTTTTCATGCTAACCGGTTGAGATTCACGAAAAAAGTCTTTAGATAATTGTTTTGTGGAAGAATAGTCTTTTTTGTCGTGGACATTATTGTTTCTTGCTTTTCTTTGCTTGATTTCTAAGAAACAAGATGTAATGATTTTAAAAGTATCTTTCCCGCTAATCCTTAATACAGCTAATGATCCTTTGCCGGGAGGAGTTGCCACAGCTGCTATAGTATCATCTAAATGGTTCATTGTGTTATTCACTTACTTGTTGCCAATGACTTTTAGTGAGTATAAGGACATTTATTGATTAATGGTATTTAGTACTTTAACTTTAATATCCTTGTATATTTTCTGAGGAGTTAAGTTAATTATATCCTTTAATTCAGTCGTAGAGCCATGGGGAATAAAGCTATCCGGTATCCCATACGAGTAAACGGGTATTTTATATTCTGAGAAGAACGAAGCTATAATGCTTCCGAAACCACCAATACATGCATTTTCTTCTATAGTTACAATTGCACCTTTAACTTTAGTTAGTTTAAGCAAAATATTTTTGTCAATTGGCTTTAAAAATCGAGCGTTTATCAATGTAGTATCAATGTTATCTTTTTTCAGCATGTAATGAATCTCTCGTGCTATCAAATAGCCGGTCCCTATACCAATAAGAACAACTTGTTCTTCTTCGGCCGGATCAACATATGATACAACTTCATATTTACCAATTTCAATCGGGCTTGTTAGTTTACCTCGGAAATCGGCTTTACCTCTTGGATAACGGATTGCTATAGGTCCATCCCAATAATTAACAGCAATATTCATCATCTCAGTTAATTCTTCAGCACAGGTTGGTGCCATTACTATAAGGTTAGGAATGAAATTAAGATAAGAAAGGTCGAAGGAACCGTGATGCGTTGGACCGTCTTCACCAACCAAACCAGCTCTATCTACACAAAACACGACCGGAAGTTTTTGCAGAGCTATATCATGTGATATTTGATCTAAAGCTCTCTGCAAGAATGTGGAATAGATTGCTACAAAAGGTTTTAATCCTTGTAAGGCAAGTCCACCGGCAAAAGTAACACTATGCTGTTCAGCAATACCAACATCAAAGAAACGATCGGGAAATTTACGTTCATAATCACTAAGGCCTGTTCCTTCACTCATCGCAGCAGTAATTGCAATAATATTCTTATTAGTCGTTGCCAGATCACATAAATGGTCTCCAAAAACTTTGGAGAAACTAACGTTATTACTCCCAAAACATTCTCCAGTTTGTTTACTATATGGTCCAACACCATGATATTTTGTACAATTCTTTTCTGCGAATGAACAACCTTTACCCTTACGTGTGACCGTATGGACGAGAACGGGACCTACCATGTTATTTTTAACATTATTAAGTATTCTTACCATTCTGGGAATATTGTGCCCGTCGATTGGACCGACATACTTAAATCCTAAATCTTCAAAAATAATATTGGGAATCATAATGTTTAAGACACTTTCTTCAAGTTTTTTAGCACCTTGAAGAAAAGTCCTTCTCACTTTGACAGGAAGATGAGTTTCCGATAAATCCCATATTTGTTTTTTCAATGAATTATAAGATTTACTCACAAGCATACTGGAGAGATAGTTTTGTAAACCTCCGACGTTTTTGGAGATAGACATCGAGTTATCATTTAAAATTACAAGTAATTCTTTTTGAAGGTGACCGCAGTGATTTAATGCTTCAAATGCTATTCCGCCTGTTAAAGCACCATCACCGATTACAGCGATCATTTTTTCAGAATTTCCTTTGATGTTTTCCGCTGCTGAAATTCCCAACGCTGCTGAAATAGAAGTGCTACTATGTCCTACGCCAAAAGCATCATATTCACTTTCGAAGATATTGTTAAATCCACTTATTCCATCTAATTGACGTAGTGTATCAAACTGTTTATTTCTACCTGTTAATATTTTATAAGCATAGGATTGATGTCCTACATCCCAAACAATTCTATTTATTAAAGGATTAAAAACCTTTAATAAAGCTATAGCAATATCAGTAGCTCCCAAACTTGATGATAGATGACCACCATTTTTGGAAGTAACCTCAACTATCCTCTGACGTACTTCACACGCTAATTGCTCTAATTGTTTTAAATCGAGCTTACGAACATCATCAGGACTATTAATTTTTGTAAGATACATACTTATAAACCTATACTCAAAGCTATTTATTTCTTACCAACTTGCTTTATAAATACCAATACTTGTCAACCATTAATATTACCATTAGTCATATTTCCGGGAAGAGAGATATATTTTGGCATAAGAGAAATATAAATCCAAATTACAGTTGTATTAATATGCTAACATGTCATTGCTATCCAGATAGATAGATAACTAATAATAGTCAGCGAGATTAATGTGAAAGTATTGAAATAAGCCTTTTTTGGCAAAGTCAAGTCAGGACAATTAGTTTTCCTAAGTACTCCAAGGTTATCACTACAAAGTAATAATAAGTACTGGCTATTATTAGTAGTTTGCCGACATGACTAAAATATTGTTCAAATTTCTTAATGCTTAGTTATCTAACAAGATATTATTAACAACTCGAATTAAGTCTTAGCTTATATTTTTATTTATGGAAGCTTCTTTATGGACTATGCTAATTCAGTTGACATAATGAGGGTAATATTTTTCATATCGAAAAACATTGGATAGAGAATTATGAAAGAACTGGTTTATATCTATAAAATTATGATGAGACACTACGGCTATTTGTTAGTAGGTCTTTTTTTTATGTTAGGATTTGCAATCTTCAGCGGAGCCAGTATTACTATAGCAGTACCATTTTTTGACTATGTATTCCCCAAAGTTGAAGTTGAATCATTATATCACACATGGCCAGAATTTTATGATGCCATAAAACAGGTGACTGCATCCTTTTCTGAAACAGCAAGTATTACTAGTTTTATTAATATTGATAATCTCCGACCGTTATTATCTGAATATAGAGAAATCATGGAACATACCGATTCAATGTTATTACTAAAACTTATAGCTGTATCAATTTTTATTTTAATATTCATCAAGAACATATTTTATTACATGAACAGGCTTATGTTTGCTAATCTTAACGGTAAAACAATTCAAGATATACGGGATATTATATTTCAAAAATATATGACTCAATCACTAAGTTTTTTTTCAGAGCGTCGCTTGGGCGATTCTCTTGTTAGGATGGTTAATGATGTTGAGGTAGTGAGCAGATTGTTTATTAAATCAATGTTTAATGCTTTAAGAAACCTCATTCTAATATTAGTATATATTAGAATAGCAATGTTCCTAAACTTCCGTTTGTTCATGATAAGCTTGATTATTTTACCACTGACTACCTATATCATTACTGCTATTGGGAAAAAAATCAAGAAATATTCTCAGCGAATCCAAGGGAAATTTTCTGATATTTATTCCAGAGTTGAAGAAGTATTAACAAATATTAAAATTGTCAAAGCTTTTGGACGTGAAGAAGAGCAAATAAATACCGTTAAGATTTTAAACCGTAAGTTCTTTTTATTTTGGCGTAAGTCTGAGATTTACCATTCTTTTGGAGTTCCCATATCTGAAATGAATGGTACCCTAATGGGAGTAATAATACTGTTAGTTGGTGGAAGAGAAGTAATATCAAGTGCATCTGGTTTCTCTTTCGGACAATTTGGTGCTTTCCTATTAGCAGTATTCTCTATGTTACATCCAATTAAGGAAATCACAAAAACGTATAATGAGTTTAAAAAGGCAAAAGTATCTCTTAATAGAATATCCGAAGTCATTGATCATAAACCGGATCTAACCGAAGCTGACGATGCTGTTACAAAAAATAGCTTCGATGATAAGATAGTATACGATGATGTATATTTCTCTTATAAACCTCCACAAAATGTCCTGTCAAGTATAAATGTCACTATTAATAAGGGCGAAAAAGTTGCTCTGGTTGGCAGCAGTGGCTCGGGAAAAACAACTATGAGTAATCTATTATTACGTCTTTATGATACAACTAAAGGAGATATTACAATAGACAATATTTCAATCAGAAAAATAAAGATTAGAGATTTACGTAGTTTGTTTGGGGTGGTAACTCAAGAAAGTTTATTATTTAGTGATACCATAGCTGCCAACATAAGATTTGGGAGTTCAGAACGGATGTGTGATGAAAATATTGTTAGAGCTTGTAAAATAGCTTATGCCGACGAATTCATTGAGAGACTCCCTTCTCAATACGATTACTATTTACACTCAAAAGGAGCCACTCTATCTGGCGGGCAAAAACAACGACTTTGTATTGCTCGAGCTATAGTAGCTGATCCTCCTATTCTTATTCTTGATGAAGCTACTAGTTCGCTAGACTCGGAAGCAGAGAAGAAAGTGCAAAAAGCAATTGAACAAGCAACAAAAAAACGCACGGTAATGATAATTGCTCATCGCATATCAACGGTATTATCAGCTGATAAAATTATTGTTTTAGATGAAGGAAAGATTGTGGGCATGGGTAATCACCAAGAACTATTAATGTCATGTCCCAAATACAAAGTTCTTTATGATTTACAGTTTAATGTTTAATTCTTAATTATGTGATACTGAAAAGGAGACATATATATGGTAAAAAACATCTTTGTGATAGGTGGAGTGGTATCATCTTTAGGGAAGGGTATCGCAGCATCTTCAATCGGTTTGTTATTAAAAAAAATGGATTATAAGGTTGGTATGCTCAAGTTTGATCCTTATCTGAATGTTGATCCCGGGACTATGAGTCCCTTTCAACATGGTGAAGTATTTGTCACTGATGATGGGACTGAAGCGGATTTGGATTTAGGACATTATGAAAGATTTGTGGACGAGTCGATGTCTAAGCTTTCAAATTATACTGCTGGGAAGATTTATGAACGAGTACTCAAAAAAGAAAGAAGAGGTGATTATTTAGGGAAGACGGTACAGGTTATTCCACATGTCACCGATGAGATAAAATCTCTAATAACTAAGTTAGACGATTATTATGATATTGTCATTACCGAGATAGGTGGAACAGTTGGTGATATAGAGAGCCTTCCTTTTTTGGAAGCAATACGCCAGTTCCGGATGGAAGCCGGTACTGATAATACTCTTTTTATATTTTTGACATATGTACCCTATATTTGTTCTGCTGGGGAATTGAAAACGAAACCAACTCAACATAGTGCATATAAATTAAGAGAAATAGGCATTCAACCTGACATCCTTATTTGTCGTTCAGATAAAGCATTCGGAGAAGACATCGCACGTAAAATATCTCTGTTTACCAATGTGCCTCAATCGTCTGTTTTTAATGCTGTTAATGTAGAATGTATTTATGAAGTACCTTTACATTTTGAACGTCAAGGTATACATAAAAGTATTTGTAATCATCTGAAATTGCAAGAAAGGCGAGTTGATTTAAGCCTTTGGGAAAAATTAGTCAACAATGTAAAAAATCCCGAGAATGAGATACAAATAGCTATTTGCGGTAAATATGTTGAACATCAGGATGCTTATAAAAGTGTTTGTCAAGCACTCATCCAATCTGCTGCATATCATCAGATAAAGCTAAACATTAAACTTATCGATTCTGAAAAAACTGAATCCTACCAAGAGTTAGAACGTGTATTAAGAGATGTTAATGGTATCTTAATTCCAGGTGGTTTCGGGGTTCGTGGCATCAACGGGAAGATTGAGATTGTACGTATTGCCAGAGAGAGACAAATTCCTTTCTTTGGTATTTGTTTAGGGATGCAAGTTGCCGTTATTGAATTTGCAAAAAATGTTTGCGGTTATAAAGATGCATACAGTTCTGAGTTTATCGACAACTGTCCACACCCGATAATAGATTTGATGACTAATCAAAGACACCTTGAAAAAATCGGTGGAACTATGCGTTTAGGAGCTTATCCATGCAAATTGCAGCCAGGAACATTAGCTGCCGAAATATACGGTGCCAATGAGGTTTACGAACGGCATCGTCATCGTTATGAATTCAATAATGAATACCGAAAGCTTGTGGTCTCTGATGGTATGATTGTTGCTGGAACTAGTCCTGATGGAATGTTGGTTGAAATCGTTGAAATCAATACTCATCCCTTTTTTATTGGAGTACAGTTTCATCCGGAATTCAAGTCTAGGCCGGAAAAGCCACATCCGCTTTTTAAGGCATTTGTCAAAGCATCTATTGATGCCGGTGTCAGACAATCTACACTAAACTTTGACAGCAACAGCAAAACACTATAAAAATTAAATTTTTATTAGGGGAAAAGAAGAAGATGATAAATGAATTACTCATAACTACTAAAGAATCCATAACATCTAATAACTGGTATGCATTATTATATCTCTCGGCAGGATTTATGGTATTATACTTACTATCATTGAAAGTGTTAATACCGTTTATACATTACATAATAACTAGAAGTCCAACTAAAATTGATAATGCTCTCATGAATAGAAATGTTTTCAGACGTTTAGTTTTACTACCGTCTCTTTTTTTTGCATACCAATATTCTTATCTTATTTCAGAGCATAGGGTATTAATTACCCGAATTGTTTCGGCTGTATTGATTTGGGTCTTAATATTAGCATTCGATAAATTCCTTTTAGCGGTAAATGATATATACGAAAAACTTCCTCGAGCTAAAGGGAAACCAATCAAAGGATTTGTTCAAATTGTAGAAATAATTGCCTATTTATTTGGTTTGGTGGGCGCTCTTGCAGTTTTGATGGGGAAGTCTCCTTGGGTATTTCTAAGTGGTTTGGGAGCTATGACGGCTGTATTGATGTTGGTTTTCAAAGATACTATTCTATCCTTAGTTGCCAGTGTAAGGATCACTGCCAATGGCTTGATTGAGATTGGAGACTGGATAGAAATGCCTCAATATAGAGCTGATGGAGATGTAATAGACATTGCTTTACACAGTATACAAGTCCAAAACTGGGATAAAACTATTACGTCAATTCCTACACACAAATTGATAGACGAAGCCTTTATCAACTGGAAAGGTATGCAACTCGCAGGTGGAAGGAGAATTATGCGTAATATTGTTATAGATATTGGTAGTATTAAGTTCTGTGATAATGAGTTGCTTGCTAAGCTCGAAAAAATTATACTCATCAAGGATTATTTAGATGCCAAAAAAAAGGAGATATCACAGTACAATAAAAAAAATGGTATTATAATTGATGATTATACTAATGGCAGACATCTTACGAATATAGGAACTTTCAGAGCATATATCTCCCAGTATATCAAAACTCATCCTCAAATCAACCATCGATTATTGACATTGATTAGACAGTTGCAACCGGATTCAACAGGCTTACCTGTTCAAGTGTATACTTTTGCCAATACAACATCCTGGGGAGAATATGAAGATATTCAGTCAGATATCTTTGATCATCTGCTGGCGATTATACCTTCTTTTGAATTACGAGTATTCCAATATCCAAGCGGTAAAGATATTAGAAAAATAAAACTGAATGATACACAGAATTAACAAAAACTTGAGGAGTTTTTCTTTCAAGAAAATGGCATGAAACTCGAAATGATTTGCCTGATAAGAATGAATTTGCCGGTTTCCCATATTTTACCAAGGGCAACTTTACAGAATTAACAAAACAAATCAGAGATAATCCAGCGTTTAAATTATAAACTAAAAACTCAGAAAAAAGCTTTAAGTGTGATGTTTTTATATTGGTAAACAGATGTACTGCAAGTACGGCAGAAGCTCTTGCTTACAATTTGATGACACAGGATATTGCAACAGTAGCAGGCGAAAAAACTGCAGGCAGTATGCTTAATGCAGAAAGTTTCCATTTATACGATGATTTCTATATAATTCTGCCAACAGCAAACTATTTAGCACACGATAGTTTCAGATTAGACGGGAAAGGTTTTATGCCTGATATAGAGATTGATCCTGATTTGAAACTGAAAAATATATTAGTACCTTATCAAAAATATTCATGCTTTTTTTGGCAGGATATTCTCATTGTAGAGGCCGGGCTTGCTGTCAAGTCCGGCCCCTACAATTTGGTTCCGGCTCGTCTGGGTTAGGTATATTGATGAAGTAGAAAGGTTACTTTAACCCATAAGAATAGGTTTGACGGATTTAGGCTCAAATCCCTAGTCCTTCCTATTTAAATATGATAATTCAAATATTCCTTTCCATCATCGCAAGATAGTGTTATCCTCTAAATCACATTTTCCGATCGATTCAGTCAAATTTTTTAAACATTTGTTCATTAATAAGGTGATTTCCGGAGAAGACCGAGTCTGTCAGCAGCTTCTAATCTGTTATTTTCGGAGCTTAAAAGAAGCAGTATAACTACAACTCATCTTATCAATTTGGCAGGTATAATTATGGGAATCATCTCGATATTAGTTGACTGTTTATCGATTTTATTTGTGTGTTCTATTGTTAATAATTAATCCTTAAGGATTGTCAAAAAATGGAGGAAATATGGCAAAAGTTGCAATCATAGCTGCTAAAAGAAGTCCTATTGGAAGCTTTGGTGGAGCTTTTAAAAATTTGTCTGCTATTGAATTAGGTAAACAAGTGTTAATGCAAATAATATCTGAAAATGGCTTAGATCCTCATCTTGTCGATGAAGTTATAATCGGTAATGTTATTGGAACCGGTTTAGGTCAAAATGTAGCACGTCAGATATCAGTAAATGCAGGTATACCTTATTCAACTCCGGCATGGTCTGTTAATAAGGTATGCGGTTCGGGGATGAAAGCAATTGTTTTAGCAGCTAATTCCATAGCGAATGGAAATGCAAAAGTGGTAGTTGCGGGAGGTGTAGAGAATATGAGTCAAGTTCCCTATATACTTCCTGAGTTCCGTTGGGGAGGCAAATTAGGCAATAAAACAATTGTTGATGGTATCGTTTTTGACGGCTTAACTGATATATTCAACAAATATCATATGGGGATTACAGCTGAAAATTTAGCTGATAAATATAATATCACTCGAAAAGAGATGGATGAATTTGCTGTTCAAAGCCATAATAAAGCTCAAATGGCTCAAGAATCCGGAAGGTTTAGCGATGAAATTGTTCCTATAAAAATTCCCCAGAGAAAAGGTGCTGATCTTAATGTTCTTAATGATGAGCATATCAAAAAAGATTGTTCGGTTGCTAGTATTTCTCAGTTAAGACCGGCGTTTAAAAAAGAGGGAACTGTTACAGCAGCTAATTCATCAGGTATAAATGACGGTTCAGCTGTTTTACTTATGATGAGTGAAGATAAGGCTCAGGAATTATCCTTGAAACCTATAGCATTTTTTGTCGACTCAGCAACTGCTGGAGTAGATCCCGCAATTATGGGTATAGGGCCTGTTTACGCCATCCAAAAATTGCTGAAGCAAACCGGTCTCACTCTGAATGAAATAGGATTATTTGAACTAAATGAAGCTTTTGCAGTGCAGGCTTTGGCTGTTTTTAAAGGGCTGGAACAAGAACAAATTGGTATATTGCCACCTGATCATGTTAATGTGAATGGAGGCGCAATTGCTTTGGGACATCCTATCGGAGCAAGCGGTGCTAGAATAATTGTTACTCTTATACATGAGATGATAAGAAAAGACTTAGATAAAGGATTAGCATCACTATGTATAGGTGGGGGAATGGGTATGGCTTCCTTAGTTTGTAGGTAGGTATGTTATGTTCATGAATGACAAATAATTGCCTTCCCGTAAAAAAAGTAAGTAGATTATTAAAACTATGTCTTAACCTAATATGTAGTGAATGAGCAATAAATACAACACGGAGGAAATATGACTGAGAAATTATGTCTGAAAAGGACCGAACAACTTTATAATGAAGCCATGGATTTGATCCCAGGAGCTATCTTAGGGATTAGACGGCCTTATAATTTTGTTCAAGGTGAGTATCCAATATTCTTCGATTCAGCTAAAGGTGGAAGAGTCAAAGATGTTGATGGTAATGAATATATCGATATGCTATGTGCCTACGGGCCGATAATTATTGGTCACAGAGAAGAAGAGATAGATGAATCTGTGATAAAACAGATTAAAGATAAAGGGTTTTGTTTTTCTTTAACACAACCTTGTCAGAATGAATTGGCAGCTAAGTTGAGAGAGATTATACCGTGTTGTGAAAAAACCGTGTTTGTAAAAACAGGTTCTGATGCGACATCAGCTGCCGTAAGAATAGCAAGAGCTTATACAGAAAGAACAAAAATTATACGGTGTGGATATCATGGATGGCACGATTGGTGCGTAGAAGTTAAAGGTGGAGTACCCGAAAAAATATCCGAAGACATACACGAAGTGGAATATAATAATTTAGCTCAGTTTGAAGATACAGTAAAAAGAATCGGTGATGAAACTGCTGCAGTTATTATAACACCTCTCGGACATCCTTTAGCGAAAAAAGTTGAATATCCACTACCGGGATACTTGGAAGGGATAAAAAATATTGCACAAAATAAAGGAATTGTTCTTATCTTTGACGAGATTAGAACTGGTTTTAGAGTTAATTTGGGTGGAGCTCAAAAACTATTCGGTGTTACACCTGATTTAGCTACTTTTGGTAAAGGTATGGCCAACGGATATTCTATTAGTGCGGTAGTCGGGAAAACTGAAATTATGGATATGTTGATAGAAAAAGCATTCTTAAGTTCAACTTTTTTCCCAAACAGCTTGGCACAGATTGCAGCTTTGAAAACTATAGAGATCATGGAAAGGGATAATATTTTAGAGGCTATTAATAAAAAAGGGGAAAAATTTGCCGAGAATATTATTGCCATTATACAAAATTCTCCTATTCCTGCTGAGTTTAGTGGCAGTCCCTGGATGCCTTTTATTACCTTTAACCATGATCCGGAGAAGAAGTATAAAATTTACAGAAAAGAATTCTATAAATATTTAATCAGAAAAGGGGTCTTCCTGCAACCATATCATCACGGATATATTGCTTATAGACATACCGATGAAGATTTAACGTTTGCTGCAAATACTATTGCTCAAGCACTTGAATACTTAGAATCATTATAAAGTATTTACAACACTAAAATAAATATTTCGAGAGGAAATACATGAACCCTTTAATTATTACAACAGCAATTACGGGAGCTGAGACTACAAGAAAACAACAACCGGCTTTACCAATAACTCCAGATGAACAAGTACAGGAAGCTAAAAGATGTTTTCAAGCCGGATCAAGAGTTTTACACCTTCACATTCGAGAAGATGATGGTAAGCCTTCACAAAGGTTAGAACGATTTCAAGAAGTTATAAAAGAAGTAAGAAAAGAAGTTCCTGAGATGATAATTCAAATCAGTACCGGTGGCGCTGTCGGAGCACCTTTTGAAGAAAGAATTGCTCCTTTAAAATTGAAACCTGATATGGCTACATTGAATGCTGGAACTCTAAATTTTGGAGAAGAAGTATTTTATAATGCTCCTCAAGATATTGTACATCTTGCTGAATCTTTTAAAAAATATCATGTTGTACCTGAAGTTGAAGTTTATGAATCCGGCATGATAGATTATGTAGCAAAATTAGTAAAAAAAGAAATAATTGTTCACACTCCTTTACATTTTCAGTTTGTGTTAGGTGTACCTGGTGGTATGAGTGGTAAACCAAAAAATTTATTGTATATGGCTGAACATTTAAAGGAAGAAATACCAAGTGCTACTTGGGGGGTTGCCGGTATCGGTAAATGGCAGTTAGCTTGCGGTATAATGGCTATAGTTATGGGTGGACATGTTAGAACCGGATTCGAAGATAACGTCTATTATCATAAAGGTGTTTTAGCAAAATCTAATGAACAGTTAGTAGCACGGATTAAGCGAATTTCTGAAGAATTGGGAAGACCTATAGCGACTCCAAAACAAGCAAGAGAAATCCTAGCAATTGACTAAAGATACTATTTAATACTAATAGTGCTGAAAAAACATTCGAATATAGGTGTA
Source organism: Candidatus Cloacimonadota bacterium (assembly GCA_003564155.1). Lineage (GTDB taxonomy): Bacteria > Cloacimonadota > Cloacimonadia > Cloacimonadales > PWNZ01 > PWOA01. The sequence continues at coordinate 530 of PWOA01000042.1, read as the reverse complement.
AATCAATTGATCATTCTACTCAACTCTAAACTAATATGTTAGCCGGATAGTGAATTAGCGACCTGCTTTCTGACTCTGTTTTTCATGACACCGGATCGCTGACTTTATATGAAATATAGTCGATAATTTGGGCATAAATCTCCCTATACCATATTTTTTTGTCAAAGAGGTCTTAAGTAATTCTTAGTACTTGAGATAATGTTAAATAAACGTTAGAATAGATTTTAAAGGAGATGTGTGTTCATCATCGAATGACAGCTTTATATACGTACTTCTATTGATGTTAATAGATCACATTTTGTTGTTCATCTCTCTAACGACCAGGTTTAGTACGGTTTTCCAATAACCATTAGTCAGGTACGGCCTCTAAAATATTTACGATATTACAATCTATTCAATCTTCGTTTAATATGTCAAGTCCTGAAATAGTGGACTGTTTTTTATAGGTTTATAGTTATTATATTTCATAGTTATATTAGGCGGCTTTGTAGAGTTCTTCCGGTGTTTTATAGTCTATAGCTGCGTGTATT
>PWOA01000053.1 GCA_003564155.1 Candidatus Cloacimonadota bacterium | reverse complement strand
TATGAGGCGAAAGATAACTCACCACCTAAGGTAATATCTTTATGTATTCCGTAATCTAAACCAATGTAAACGGGAACATTACGGTTAGAAAAGCCTAACCCTGCATTGAACTGTGTCTGACCATCGGCAACAGGGTTCTGTGCAAAGATAGCCCCACAAGAAACGAGTAAGACAACCATAAAAAACATCTTTTTCATAATAAACTCCTTTGGTTAAGATTCTATTTTGGTAAAGCTTTGACAGCAAAACTATATTGCTAACACAGAATAAATAATTCCGCTTTACCAGTTAAATCAACTGCTAAGATGGTATTTCTCCCACGATCAGGCGATTGGTTTTTTCCCGGTAATCAACCTGATCAGGATAACAATTATCGCAATCACCAGTAGTATGTGAACGAATCCACCTAAAGTATAGGAACTGACAAGCCCAAACAACCAGAGAATCACTAATACGAAAGCTATTGTCCATAACATATAAAACTCCTTAACGTTTTTTTGAAATCAATGATGCAAGATTCAGTTTGTATTTGAAAAATTGTACAGCAAAAAGAAAAGGCTTTACGCCATACTAAGTATTAACTCAAGAGGGACATTAAACCTTTTCCTTATTACTGTGTTATCCATTATTCAACCATGAATTCGACACGGCGGTTTTTAGCGCGCCCTTCTGAAGTTTCGTTTGTAGCAGTAGGTTCTGTTTCGCCTTTGCCAATAACTTTCATTCTGGGGCCGCTGATGTTATTTTCAACAAGCCAGTCCTTGACTGCCTGTGCCCGTTCCTGTGACAAACGACGGTTATCTGCTTCACTGCCAACACTGTCGGTATGACCCGTTATAATTACAGTTACGTCCGGATTTGCTGCCATGGATTCACGTACTATCTCTAATATAGTTGATGATTCCGGTCTGATCTGCGCTTTGTTGGTTTCGAAAGTAATACCATGCAGTACTATCTTTTTTCCCCGCTCTTTCAAAGCATCTCTAACAGAATCCGCTACAAGCTGTTCTATATCCTTCTTACTCAAAGCAGGGTCATCCTTTTTTTTGACAACTTCTTTTTCGACAATAACTGTTCTGGGAGGAACAATAACTGTTTCCACAGATTTCACAGGTTTTCTGGTTTTAGGATTACCAAAAGACAATCCTATCATGATTTCAAAAAAACCATCGTGCTTCCCATTTGTGAAACGATTGAGATTTGAGTCGGTGCGATTAACTCCATCCAGAGCATCGGAGAGAACTAGATTATAACCCCCACTTAACTGGAATATAAGTTGTTCTCCAAATGGTGTTTGTATGCCGATACCAACAGGTATTAACGGCATAAAATCGGAATCGCTTACATGCATATTTTTTGCTACACCCACTCCAAGATAGGCAAACGGAAGCATCTGCTCCAATTTGACCACTCTATAAAGAAACCTGGCATCAACTGCAAGTGTTTTGGTTTTTTTGTAACCTGTACCACCTTGAAGAGTGGTATAGCTCAATCCAATTTGAGTAGACAGAGGATCAGCGATCTTAAACTGGTAATTAGCTTTAATACGGGGAGACCAGCTTTGGTCATCTCCATGGTTGTCGCCATAGCCTCCACCTATTTCAAGACCATAACTTCTTTCTTGTCCTTCATACTGAGCATTAACTGCACTGAAAGCCAATAGAATCAGTGCAATGACTATAAATCGTAAGCATGAGTTCATAACAAAACCTCCTGTAGGTTTTAAACTCTTTTTATAAGAGCTTTGTGTCATCAAGGCAACTGTCTCTCAATTATCTAAAAAAGTACATTACTGTTTGATGAGTACAGTAAAAAAGTCTTACGTCTCAAATGTTGGTGTAAATTCCAACTCCTTATTTAAATTAGCCTCATATTACTATATATACAAAAGTATAATCTTTTAAAGAAGAAATGCAAATAATAAATCCCAATATCCAACGTTAAACAACAGATTAAGATGAAGAGGTTAAGTCTATGACATTCAGGCAATAATCGTCTGCTGATGATGAGGTTTGAGAAAACTAAGAAGAGAAAATGGGCGAAAAAGTTATTGGTTTAGATTAATTACATAATTATCTGAAAAAGAGATGATTAAGCTTTAAATAAATGGTTGAACATAACGGGATCAAACCGCCTCACCTAATCAATGAAGATGAATTTGATCAGAAATACTTCAAAGAACAAAGAAAAATAATTATGGAAGCATATTCGGATTTAAGGTAAAATTACCTGTTGACAAGAATATAAGGCTATAAATAAGAAGGTAGACAGTTTAGATAATCAACAGGCAGGAGAGTTATTAATGAACGGTTCAATCAAGCGTATAGGGTTTATATATTCATTGCTTCTATTTTTAATACCGGGACTGCTATTTTGGCTTCACCTGCAATGGACAGTTCCATTTTTAGCAAATATCTGGCCCCTAAGTTCATATGCAACTTGGCTGATAGTAGGTACTTTTTTTCTTTTCTTACCATTATTTCTACTCACATTGGCTTTAATGAAGATGGACGGCTATACTCCGGATAAAAAAAACATTTTGAATCGTTTGCGTATCAAAAAAATGAAGAGCACCGATTGGGCCTGGACTTTTGGAGGCTTGCTGGTTGCAACATTATTAGCTGGGGGAATAGCTTATTTTTTAACAATACTGCCCTTGGGGATAAATATTTCTGACTTAAAAGATATTTCGCCCATAGAAACAAGTAGTCTAATTGGCATGGAACGTTTTTTTCTGTTATTACTGCCGGTGTTCTTTTTCTTCAACTATGTTGGAGAAGAGATTCTTTGGAGAGGATATATTCTTCCAAGACATGAAGTAAGCCTTGGTTCATACGCATGGCTTATTAATGGACTTCTTCACATGGTTTTTCATCTGGGATTTGGAATTACGGCAATGATAGTATCAATCCCAATTTTCTTGATGACCCCATTTGTAGTTTACAAAACAAAGAACACAACAAACGCAATTATAATCCATGCAGTTTTTGGAACTCCAATGCAAATTATGGTGGCATTGGGATTTATATCATGAGGATACCTTGTGATAATATGTACCTCCAACTACACATAACAGCGCATACCTGGGGGATGTTAGACAGCACTTTTAAAAGACCGGAACATTTATAAAACAACCAACTTGCCGAATTTGGAGGCTAAGAAACTCCCGTCAAAAGCCGACTTCTCCCCATAAACCTACTTTCTGCCAAGGCAGTTCCAACTCTGCATATTTAGCTATATCTTCCCATTTCAGCCTTTGTTTTTCGTCGCTTCTGGTTATTGCTTCCGCACAAGCGTTATGCACCACCAAAGCTATCTGGCCGCCTGTAAACTTATATCTTTTCGCAAGTATCTCAGTATTAATATCTTTAGCTCCGGGTATCTTTTTATGCAGGTGCATTCGCCACAACTTACATCGGCATTCATCATCAGAGAAAGAAAACTTCATTTTGAGATGAATCCTGCGGAAATAAGCTTCATCAATCAGCTTTTCTAAGGAGGAATAATCCCGTAAAAGCAGGATTGGTTAATGATGCTTCCGATTGTTATTGGACGTGGATAAATCCCGAGTACTATGGATGATAAGATTTTTTCGAGATATCGAGAATTTGTTAAATACC
>PWOA01000056.1 GCA_003564155.1 Candidatus Cloacimonadota bacterium | reverse complement strand
ACCCCCATTAATTTCATACAATCTTGATGCTTCGGATATTGTCAACTTTCCTTTTTCTATTTCCTCTACTACTTTGATTTTGAAGGCTTCGCTGCAGCGAAGCCTGAGGTGGTTGCTTATTGACTTTTTATTATTCATTTTGGTCTCCTTTTTAGTCCACCTATTTCAGGACACCTCAATAAATGCTCATTTCTACAGCTTGAGTGCTATTAAGTACGGATGCTGCCATTATCGTTCCGTGTTCGGTAAAGACGTCTGGTAAGGTACGGCGACCACCCCAACTTGATGTCACAAATTGTGATTTCAAGTTTTCAGTTTCTTCTGATGACAGTTGAAACATAAAGTCCGGTGGGAATCTATCAGGATTACGTTTTATTGCCTGATTCAAATGTCGTGTTTCTACTCCATAAAGGTTTGCCAAATCTGCATCTAAGATTACTTAATGTCCTCTTATTTGATGGATTAAGCTCTCTACTTTAATAGTCAGCGTTTTCTTTTCCATATATACTCCTTTCTTAATTACCTTTAACCCTCAAGCACTCTTTCCCCTCTTTTCCTAATCACTGATCACTAATTACTAACCGAGCCTTAGCGAGTTCGTGATCCTAAAATCTTAACCCGGACAAGCCGGAACCAAAAAGTTATGTTTAGAAGGTACAAGAGCAAGGATGCTCTTGAGACTTTGGTCAAGCTCAGGGATGAGCTTGATACATTGAAAGAATGTATCAATGGCTTCCAGCCTTTGACCAATGTCTCCAGACCATCTTGGTCTGGTAGTATGGAATATTCTGTAGGGGCAATCCCTTGCGGTTGCCCATCGATAAGCAGCAGAGTCAAGTATTGCTCCTACATATTCGCAACTCTAAACTCTAAACCCTAAACTCTAAATTATTATGGTTCCGGCTCGTCCGGGTTAGGTACTATCGGTTTCTTTTTTTGATATTTGGAAGGCATACCTCACTCCTCTTTATCTAACATAGGGATTGCACCGTATAAACCGGATAAATAAGCTTTGCTGAGCACCTTATCATTTCTTACACTTTCGTATTCAACAAGAGAATATAGAGTTGATGCCATTTTATAGTTTTTCTTAATGAACCATATCGAATCCCTTCTTAGAAGCTTAACATTTAACAGGGTAACATCGTGAGATGTAGCAATTAGTTGTGACTTATGTTTGATACCGAGCTTAAAGAACTCATGCAATAAAAACCTTGATAACAATGGGTGAAGGCTTCTGTCTAATTCATCAACAAGGATGATACTGTCCTTTTTAATTAGTTTAAGAATCGGGATTAGATGAAATAATCGGTTTGTTCCGTCAGATTCTTCATTAAGATTGAATTCTATCTCTTTGTTTTTATCTAATGATTTTCTTTTGATTATAAGATTATAGTTTATTGTTTTATCTTTTTGAGTCAGTGTCAATCCTGGAGATTCATTTTCGCTCTTGTTATTTTTGGAAGAAAGCTTTGGTGCGAAATTATATGAATCGGACTGTTTAATCTCAATATCTTCAATTCCGGTGTCACTCTTTTTTAACATTAATCTATATAGATCGAGTAACTCTTCATCATCAACATTTTGTTCACTGAGTTTGAAACTCGTCTTTGGGTATATGATTACAACTTTTTTGAACCATTCATACACCTCTTTGAAGTCATCCCTGTTTCTTTTCACGGATTCATACAAAAACAGGTTATTAGGGGGAGTAATTGACAGAATCAAGTTCAACTGCTCGTCTGCTATGTAGTGAGAGTATTTTTCTCCGAATTCAATTTTGTTTTTATTCTTTCCGTTTTCATCATAGTTTCTGCAGTAAATAAGTTGCTCTCCTGTTGAGATAGCTTTGTACAGCCATTCTTCTTCAATAATGTCATTCTTTATTGCGAAACCTAAGCGATAGATTGTTTTTTCAATAAGAATCTCGAATTGAAAAGTACTTGGTTTCTCATAACATTCCGGACTAAGTTTGAAGAATAAATATCTCCCTTTAAGAGTTGATGGTTTATTAAGAACAACTGAAACAGCGTAATCAATTACTTTAATAAGATTAGATTTTCCTGAAGCATTAGGACCAAAAACTATTGCTGCCTTAAGAATTTTTGGGATGTATCTACTTTCAGGAATATATAACTGTTCCTGTAAATTAGTTTGTCTCGAGGCAAACATTTCTAATGTCTTTTCCCCATTGAAAGACAGACAGTTGCCTACTGTAAACTGAATTAACATCTCCCACCTCTATTATGCATATATTGCGATATTTTCTCATCAAGCGCATAATTATCTATTCCCATTCTCTGTCAAGCAAAATAATCTCCACCCCATTATTCACTCAACCCTTTCATCCCTTCATTACTCGATCACCCACCAAAACTCTTTCACCCATCAGCCTAATCAGCGGGAGCCTTACTCTCTTCCTTGTCTTTTCCTTAAACTGATTCCCGTTCACTGTTTACAGTTTACTCTCTTCATTTGTGCTCATTCTTTTTTATTTGTGTAATTTGTGGATCTTTTTTTACTCCCTAAAAATCATCGTATGGCTCAGGCTGTGTTCCGTCGGTATCGGTAAAACCGTAATCTTTAGCTAAATCGGCTGCTAGAAGAATACTCTCTGATCTGGTCATTATATCAGGATCTGAGGCCAAAGCAGCGACTGCTCTTCCTATAAAAAGAGCCGATTCCCGCTTGGGATTGTGACCCTTTTTCTGTTCTATCACATGACCGGGATAAAGTGATACCGAACTCACACCATAAGGTCTTAACTCAACCGCTATATCCTTTGCTAAACGATCTACAGCAGCTTTTGACACCCCATAGGGCACATTCCCATAATATTTCTTGCCTGCAAAGAACGAAATATTGACGATAAGTCCATTTCTCTGCTCAACCATCATTTGAGCAGCGAAAATACTTGCGATGTAATTTGAGCGAACACCAACATCAAACATGTCATCCCATATCTCCGGAGGCTGTAGCCAAAAAGGATCTTTCCATTTATAGCCGGGATACTTCTTACGATTTCGAAGTCGATTATACCCACCCCATGCATTGTTAACGAGAATATCGAGATGTCCTTCTTCATTTTTGATCTTTTCGAAGATGGATTTCACTTCATCATCATTTGCATGGTCACATCGAATAGCAATACCGCGTCCTCCGATATCATGGATACTTTTTGCTGCCTTTTCCGTAATCGATCTACCCGTAACGTACACAGTTGCTCCCCTCTCACCAAGGCCAAGAGCAATTCCTTTGCCTACATTTCGAGTACCCCCGGTTACAAGAGCTATTTTCCCTTTCAAAGAAGCCACAGTATTTCTACTTATATCATTGTTTTTCATAGTTTTTATCCCTTTCTCCTATTTGTGATAATTCGCTGAATTCCTGGAAGTTGGCTGCGTTTCTCGTCGAGATCATAATCTCGGTTAGTGGTCCTGATTTTTATACCGAGCAATATCTTTCCCATCTGCATAATCTCCGAAATCAGCGGGAGACCTCTTTTCCCCTTATCATCATCTTAATTGGCATCTATTTCTTTTTCACCAAACTCTTTTTCATCGTCTTGACGGCTTCCAAAAAGTCTTTTTCTATCATAGACGGATTTTCAAGCTCCTTTTTCTGCCATTTTTCATATTCACTTCTTGCTTTATCTATAGCTTCCGAATGGGAAATCTTTCCTGAATCGGTTAAAATATCCCGTTGGGTAATCTTGAGAAATTCATTGAGCTTTGATAACCAGTCCTTCATATACATTGGAACCCTGTTAAGAGCTTGAAGTTCAGCGAAATCAAGATACATTGTAACTATACGGTTGAGAATATCCAATTCATCAACAGTAAGATAGTTTTTTGCAACCTCAATATCGGTCTTTGTCGGTTTATTACCCGGCCAGTTAGTTAACCCCATATTCTGTTTGCCGGCATCGGCACGATTGTATATGATCTCGGCAGCAGTATGTCCGTGAGTTGCCCAGTGTATCTTATTCTGAATCATTTTGAAAAAATTGCGGGACAAATCAGTTTTAGGATTATAGTCAATACTTGTTGCATAAATGTCAAGAACCTTCCGCCAAAAGACTTTTTCGGAAGAACGAATATCTCTGATACGATCCAACAGTTCATCAAAATAGTTGCCACCTCCTAAGTTTTTCAAGCGCTTGTCATCAAGCACAAAACCTTTTACTAAAAACTCTTTGAGTTTTTGAGTTGCCCAGATTCTAAATCGGGTCGCAGTATGGCTTTTGATTCTGTATCCGACTGAGATTATAATATCAAGGTTGTAGTAATCCACATACCTTTTCACCTCACGAGAACCTTCTGTTTGAACTAACAAGATTTTCTTGTGAGTTCCCTCTTGCTGTAATTCGCCTTCCCGGAAGATATTCTTAATATGGAAACTCACATTTTGCTGAGTTGTTTGAAACAATTCAGCCATCATTTGTTGATTCAGCCAGACAGTTTCATCTTCAAGCCGGGTTTCAACATTTAGCGAACCATCTTCGCTGCTATATATCAGGATTTGCGACTCATTTTTCGGCTTCTCAATTTTTTTCATATTTTTCCCTTTGAATTCTACTCCCTAAATTTTCCCTTCTGTGTAAATCCATGTAATCTGTGAGATCTTTTCTCTCTAAATAACTCTCTAATCATCCTATACCACCATAATCATTTCTGCTATATCCATAAATAGTTCTTGAGACCAATTTTCGATTTGTCGGGGATCTTTAACGAAACTTACAACATCTGTCTTTGCTTGTTCGAAGTCTATGCTTTCGATTCTATCTTTAAGCATCTGCTTCAATTCTGACAGGGTTAATTCACTGTTTTCATTGAGATGCATACTTTTTTTAAGCTTAGCTTCGAGGTGTTTGATATTTAGTTTTATGCTATGTTTCTGGAACCAGATGAAATCGTACCAATCACGTCCCTTAATTCTGCTCTTCCATTTTCTGCCAATCAGGGCATGCATCTTTCCGGCATATAAATCCTGTAACTTCATCACTCTTATGCTGAAGGGAATTGGATTGAGCAAATATTTAAACTCGCTTTGAAAACCGATTGGAGGTAATGTGTCTATCTCAATTTTTACAGAACTTTTTTCATTTCTATGTATGTTCTGAAGTTTATTATACTCAATGCCTATAGACTTAAGGGAGGTTAATGTCATTGTCTTAATGAAAGCTGTTTTAATGCCGGAACTTTTTTTGTCGGGTACTATAATTTCCGGTTCAATTCCCCAGGCAATCATTTCTCTTCTAACTCCTTCAAGGTAATAGTCTATACTGAAGTCTTTTTCTGTTGCCAGAAGAGAAAAATCAAGGTCTTCTGAGAATCTGTCCAAAAGATGAACTAAGCTTAAAGCCGTTCCACCGTAAAAAGCTGCTTTTTCAAAGAATCCGGAACGCCATAAACCCAACAAGACTAATTGATGAAGAACAGTCAGATAAGATTGTTTTAATTCTGACAGGGTTAATTCACTTGAGAGGTTTTCGACTCCTGATCGTAGCGAGGAGTTGAAGCCGTTTTTGTTCAGGATTAATTCTCTTAAGGGGTTTGAATTCATATCTTCTCCCTCACCAGTTCATATAGCAGATTTATATTCTTATTTCCGCCCCTTTTAGCAAATTCTTTCACATAAGTCTTTCTGAGGCTCTTTATCGTCTCCGGTTCTATGCGTAAATCTTCGTACAAAAGTTGCTCTAAAGCCTCTATACCTTCTTGGCTTTTCAGAAAATAGAGCTTATCACAGAGGGCTTTTTCAGCGGTAGCAATGAGGTATTGCAGATTATCAGCTGAGCGGAAAACATAACCTGTATTGTAATATTCAGGCTTTAATTGCTGGTAAAAGAAAGACCCGACTGGAGTATGGTATATCTTCTTTCTTGAAGTGGTAACTGAAGTAAAGCTAAAAACTCTTTCAGGTATCATCGAATAATATCTCAATGCATAATCGGTCGAGATATATGAAGGACCATACAGCAGATTGGCAGCAAGCTCGGGTATATAGTTCTTTTGATACTTCTCTCCCAACACGTATAAGCCCCGCTTCAATTGAACTATCTCTCCTGAAGCAATCATTTTTGCTATCTTATTTCTCGGATACCGGTAACCATTCAGCAAACTTGTCAGGTACTGATGGTCAAAAGGCTGTATCCTTATATTCATTAATTCTTTTATCATATCACTACCTCTAAGTGGACAATTTGTCAACATAGCGGTATTAAGTCAAGCAATATCTACAAAACCCTAACCCGAACAAGCCGGAACCAAAACAAGAGCAAGGATGCTCTTGAGACATTGGTCAAGCTCAGGGATGAGCTTGATACATTCAATGTATCAATGGCTTTCAGCCTTTGATTAAAAGTCTCCAGACCATCTTGGTCTGGTTATTTTGAAATATTCTGCCAAATAAAGCACGAAGATTATGGATAAGGTACTAAATTACTTTTCCCTTCCATTCTTTTTCTAAACTCTCAACTCTCAACTCTTCTTCACTGTTAACTGTTCCCTGCCGCAACCTGTCCAATCCGTGAAAGCCGTAGACTAAACCTCTCGGTGTTCTCGGTGGCTTTAATCTCTTCTTTTCAGTGCTTCCTTTTGTCTCTAAGCCAATATTCATTGATTCAACGGCCAATCCGGCCAATTAATTTAACGTCTAAATCGGATTTTCGCATATCTCCATATCGTTAAACTAATTCGTGCCCATTAGTGTTCATTAGTGGATACAAATCAATTCTATCAGAACTCTATCACATTCATCTCTTTATTTTTTTTTCTGCCGATTCTTTGAACAACTTTCAAAAACAATACCTAAAGGTATACCAACGCCAATTCCGACAGCAAGGTTACCAAGAGCAACACCAATAGCAGCTCCGATCGCTATACCAACAGCAATACCTGTACCGGTCTTGAATCCTGACTTCTTTTTCTCATTGTCATTTGGTTTTGTTTCCATAATCTTTTCCTCCCTCTTTTTCTTACCCCTGCATTATCCGCGAAATCTGCGGAAGACGGTTTCTCTTTTTCCCTAATCCCTATTCACTATTTCCACTTCGTGTCAATGTTCCTGCCCCGTTAAATCTCTTTTTTATTTAACCGGGGTGCAATCAGTGTGCGAGGACTTATTTACTTCCGGCTTGTTCAGATTAGTACCTTATCAAAAATATTCATGCTTTTTTTTGGCAGCATGTTGCCGACTAAACACTTATGAAAACGAGTTTTCACAACCAAGGAAGAAAAATGGTTGCTTTTTTTTCGAATATCATGGGCGTCTCAAGACAACAAATCAAAGGAGAGAGGCCTATGAAAACAAGTGGAGTCAAGGAACACAATAAGCTTGATATTGTCAACCCAATTTGTGCAGCATTGACATTCATCGAGATACAGCAAACGTTACACTACTAAAGCAATTAACTGATGGTACACTTAATGAGGAATATCGGGAATATAGTACAATTAAGAATGACTTACAACAGATGAAAGAATGGTTAATGAGTAATCAATGTACCGTTGTAGGTATGGAGAGTACCGTGAAATATTGGCATCCTGTACACAACATATTTGAAGGCTATAATGAAGTACTTTTGTATAATGCTCGCCACATCAAGAACATCCCCGGCCAAAAGACTGACAAGCCAGACAGCAAATGGATCGCGTATGTTACGAGATTCCATCTATTAAAGTCAAGCTTTATCCCTTGTAAACAAATCAGGGATTCACGGCTTTTAGCCCGTACCAGAAAAAGTGTCGTGAAATCATCGACCAGAATCAGGCAATCAATTCACGGGATACTACAAAGTGCAGAAATAAAGTTAAGCAGCAACTTAACAGACCTCTTTGGTAAATCCGGCATGAACTTGTTAACTATCATTGCCAATGACATTTTCTACGATGAGGATACAATCAAGAAAAAGGTTTATGGCCCTTTAAAGAACAAGGTTGAAATACTTATGAGTTCAATGGTCGGTAATATTCGTTTATCACATCGTCTGGCATTGAAATCATCTTTGGAAATCTTACAAGCTCTAAACGGAAGAAGAATAGCTATTGAAACCCATTTGTAGATGGCAATGAAAAGTGCTCCATACTCGGCAAAATAAAGTGCACCACTTTATAGGCTGATAATATTGTCTCTAAATCTTAGAGATTTGGAGGCTCAAATTGAAAGGAGCAGTAATGTATAACCAAGTGAAAGCATTAGAGTCAAATGGTTACAGCAAGCGAGCTATAGCCAAGCAGTTGAAAATAAACCGGAGAACTGTCAGTAATCCGATGAGAGAATATAACAGTAGCAGATATAAAATACCTTAGTTTCCGGATCACTGGCTTCAGCCGGTCGGATCGCTGGCTTTAGCCGGCAAAACAGAGACAGAAAGCAGGTCGTTAGTGCAATAAACGGCTAGCCCGGTGAAATAGAAAAGAAGATTATACAGCTTTAGTTAATCCGAACTCAACACCTTTATAATCTGGAGCATATCATATCAACATTTCTTGTCACATAGGGGTCTATTATCGTCAGCTCTGTTTACTTTTTTACACTGTACCCGAGAGTTTTAATAACTCCTAACAGATGTGTTCTGTATTTTACCCTTGTTTTGGTATGAGATAGATTAGACATTATTACTCCTTTCAAGGTGGCCTCCAAGTATGAAACTGGAGGCATTATTTTCAACTCAAATATTGGTGCACTTTATTTGCCAATAGCTTTCAAGATATTATCTTCGTTTATAAGAACATCTTTTTTGAACAAGTTAACAGGAAACTCTTTCAGCTTAGAATCTTTGAAGCACTCCATTATCTTATAGAGAGATGATGCTTTAATCAACGAGAGGTTCAGGTCGTAATCCAGCCTACAATCACTAACAAATTCATCAGAAAATTCGGGAGCTACCAATAAAACCTTAGCTACCCTATAGTTGTTTCTGCCAACAAGAGTTACATAAGATTTCATCTGTTTTGATACGGAACTGAATTTATTATAACCCTTCTCTTTAACAGTTTTACATTCAACAATGATAACATCTTGTTTACCGAGGTTAATGACTATATCTATCTTATCTTTCGTTGAATTCATCTCTATCCTTAACTTTTCATCAACATTGAAACCGAGGGTAATAAATATGTTCTTTGTCAGGTTCTCGAATAATATCCCTAATTCAGCTTCGGTAAGGCTAAGTCCGTTGCTTTTCAAAGTATTGAGGTCTCTTTTACCTATGTATTCATAGTTCTCTAAATACACGTTTTCACAATCAGTGTAAGCATCAAGGATATTTCTGACAATATTCCCTCTTGACTTAACACCTTTATGAACACAAAATTCTTGAAGTACATCATCGGAAACAACATCCAGTACATCACGTGGTTTTATATTATAATTTATCAAATAGTTGCTATTTAGAACATTGTTATCCTGTAGCTCAAATTCTTCACGAATAATCTGATTTAGACCCTTGCTGTACTCACTTAGTTCTCTTAAAAGTTTATCGTAACCATCAAAGGAGATACTGACTTTTTCATCATTTTCAATTGCTTCAAAGTACTTAATCAAGCTGTCTAACTTATCTGACAATGTAACTCCTTTGACAGATTTCCCGATTTTTAGGTTCTTTTCACTCAGGTCATTAATAAACTTTTTCCTGTCAGTCAAAGTCATATTATTAGAGTGGATATCATCTGTCATCGCATTTTTAAAGGATATTCCATTATCGATTATCATTTTTATCATCTCTTCTTTACTATGGTCTTTCCACTGAAGATTGTGGTTCTTGCATATTCTCCTTATTTGTGCCGGGCTAAGGGTTTTTAATATCCTTCTGAAAAATTTGTCTGCAATTTCCTTACCACGAATTTTTCTCAAAATCCTGACCAATTCATCAGCAATATAGACTGTGTTTAGCTTTTTCGAATAGAAAGCAATACCGGCTTTTTTTAACTCATTAATCACCTCTTCTATTGGTTGTTTTTCCAAAGGTATCGTCATATATTTTATGAGCTTCACTTCTTCTTGTGAAAGCGCAAGCTTTTGAGACAGTGTTACAAGAATTGAGTGTTCATCAGTAGTAATTTTTTTATCTTGGTTATTAGCTACATCATTGTTGTAAGCTGTATCTAAACAAGATTTGTATATCATATAATCTCGAGATCTTGCATCCTCAGATTCTTTGTCTTGTCTGAAGAAGTCATTACAAAAACTGTTGCGTTTCCTTTCAAACTCTTTTATAATCTTCTCATAGAGATTTGCAAACCAGTCGTATTTCATAATACAATTACCATCTCTAATAATTATGTCTGTAACCAGATCAAGCTGAGAATTTGGCCTAGCAATCACTTCCGCAAGATATTGACTATACTCTTCTTCTAATAATTTGAATACTTTTGTTATGTTAATGATATCCATGGATTTCAGTTTATCTGGTTCATCTGACTCACTCAATATCTCGTTTATTTCATCAATGTTCTTAGGTGAGTCTTCAATAAGGTTATCAATGATCTTAAGAAAGGAATATTTCTCAAATGCATTAAGGTTATTTAATATCTTCTGTAATTTCATTTGCTTCCTCCGTAGTTTCCTGTATTGTTAAACTGCTTTATAGTTGTTGAATTTTGCTAGATTTATCTCCACACTCTTTAACGCCTTTCGACAAAGCTGAGGCCAATAATCCGGTTGGTACTGCTACTATTCCTAACCCGATTAAAACTATGATTGATGTAAAAACCTTACCACCAATTGTTATGGGATATAAATCACCATATCCAACAGTGGTTAAAGTTGAAACTGCCCACCAAAGACAGTGTAACACTGATGAAAAAGTTTCCGGTTGAGCTTCATTTTCAAAGTAGTAAATTCCAACAGAGGCAAAATATAATAAAAACAAGATTGCTGTAGTAAATAATAACAATTCAGCTTTTATCGAGATGAAGGCTTCCCGGAACCGATCAATGGCTTGATTATACCTTAAGATTTTAAATGTTCTGAAAAGGCGAAACAACCTAAATATCCTTATAGACCTTAGGTCAATTCCTGAAGCTATATAGAAAGGTAATATTGCGAATAAATCCACCATCCCATAAAAACTAAAAATACATGACATTTTTTTGTCTGAAACATATAATCTAAGCAAATACTCAGCCGTAAATATCAATACTACAACTACTTCAGTATACGACAGAAAACTTGTCATTTTATCATTTAGATTAGGTAGAGTTTCTATTGTAAAACTCACTATCGAAATAACTATCAGACTCTGAATTGAAAGGTCAAAGATTCGACCTAGCTTAGTATCATTTCTATCGAGAAGTGATCGTATCTTCTCTTTTATCTTCACGATTTTCCCCTTACATAGTTTTTATTCCGCATCAGTTTTTATCTCCTCTAAAACCTCTTTGACCAATTCAGCATATTCATCCTTGATTGTAAAACTGCCATATAGATTGTCCGGATAGCCATAATCAATTATTTGCCTCAGATAACCCTGCATTGCGTATCGGAACTCTTTAGACAGTATTGCGATAAAATATCCGGCTTGACTTTCATCTTTAGCTTCCTTTCCCTTTACAAACTCTTTACGTAACTGATCTCTGGTCATAGTTTTCTTCTTCAGTAAAGCAGGCAGTAAATAATCTTTCAGCCTGCGAGATGAATGCTTAGGTGTTAGGAGATATTTTTTGAGGAGTTCTTTTAGTTTATCTTCAGGATAGTCTTCAATTTCGTCGGACATTTGGATGACAAACTGTCCTCTATTGGCTTTTGACTTTTCTACTTCTTCCGGAATAATTACCGTTCGGGAGACTATTTCACTCCCTGCTGATGTCTTGGAATAGCTCAATACTACAGCGTTGATACCCATATTAAAGTTGTCGGAAAGATATTCGATCATCCTGTTAGTCGATTCGTCTATTCCAAACCCCACTACCAAAATCCTTTGTGAGTTGTTGATTACCAGATCTTCAATGTTTGGATCATTGAAAGCATCGCTCATATAATCTTCCAAACTCACTTTTCTGTAATTCAAACAGATACTACTCAGCTTTTCAACATCCCAAGAAGCTACATCCGAAGCGTAATCGATCGCTTGAGTAATAACCTCTCTCGGCAGTTTATCTCTCTTCAACTCAACAATTACCGTATTCCCCGAAGTGTCGATTCCAAGGAAATCTAAATATCCCGATTTTGTTTGTACCTGCTCACCTATTATAAAAATGTTGTCCCCAAGAATAGCTTGATTAGTTTTGATCCATTTCTCCAAGTCTTCCCTTTCTTTTCTCTGATTTTCTGAAAGAGTTGAATTAACTAAAAACATCTTATCATTTAAAATTTCCCAAGTTTTAATTTCTGTTGCCATATCAAACTCCTAAACATCAATACCAACTTCTAATACTATGCTCTTTTTCCAATTTTGCCGTTATATAATCCTTTCCTCACTTTAATAGGCATATTTCAATTACATTTTATGCAATTAGTTCATTGTTTCAGAAATCTTTTCCCGTCAAGAAATTAATGATATTTTAGAAACCTACGAATTTTTGAAAACGCATGTGAAATAATATTTAGTTCTCCTAATATTCATTATGTTTAAATGGTTTTTCAACTATTTGCAACCAAGTACTTCTCTATGAACATCTTTACTTACACCTATTGCCTCTCTACAAGTGAGTAAATTTCTGTTCACCATTATTCTCGTAATCATAAACAAAACACCTGCCTTATCAGAGGTACTGTGCTAATCTCGGTGTGGTTCAGTGGCTATCTTCCTGGTTCTCCGGTTATCTTTCTGTTATTGGTACTCCGTCACCCCCTACCTATCTTCTTAAAGTCAAACTCCGGGAGTATCTGGTCAATATAAAGATACATAGCCGGGCTTAATTGCTCACTTAACCAATCGGTTAGGTTATTCATATTATCTCCATTATTTTGTTTATTAGGTTTCCATACTTACTTAAACGGAAGTAGAGCCACCAAGATAAAAACCGTCCTCTGTGGCTTGCTTCTCAAATTACTAGCGGACATTTAGTACTCCTTTTTAGTCCACCTATTTCAGGACACCTCAGTCTTAATCATCCTGCTTATCGTATATCTTGGTTTGATGCTGTCGAATACTGTAACCTTCTAAGCATCAGAGAAGGGTTAACTCCTGCTTTATAGTTATGGAGATTCGGGAACTAATCCTGCTTATTGGCCTGCCGGTTGGAAAACACGCTGGCATGATCATACCAACATATCTTGCAATTGGGAAGCTGATGGTTATCGTTTGCCAACTGAGATGGAGTGGGAGTTTGCAGCGAGGGGTGGAATTCCTGCTCAGAATGCAGGTTCTTTTGACGATAGCTATGCCGGCACCAATGTAGCTGGTACAGAAGCAGGACAGCTTGGTGATTATGCTTGGTATAAGGATAATTCAGATATAGGTCACGGCAAGCAAAGTCAACCTGTGGGTACAAAGCTTCCTAATGAATTAGGTTTATATGATATGAGCGGTAATGTCATTAATCTGGTATGGGATATGCGAGATGATTATCCTACAGGAGTTCATAACAATCCGACAGGCCCTACAACCAGTAACACCCGTGTGGCGCGCGGCGGTAACTGGCTCAGCCGTGCAAATAATTGCAACATTTCCGGTCGTGGCATGGGCGACGCTATGACTCGCTCCCACTCTGCTGGTTTCCGCGTTTCCAGGAGAACCCCCTAACTTTTACCTCAGTGAAATAAAGTGCTTCTAATTTCACGGGGTAAAGATTCCAATCAACGTCTAAGGAAAACTTGGAGACGTTAAGAGCCACGACAAAGCCGGATCGCTGGCTTTAGCCGGCAAGAGGTTGAAAAACATAAATTGGATAGAGAACAAGAAAAAAGAAAATGTTAAATTGAATAAGCGGATGTCAAACAGGGAAAAAATATCGAGAATTTGTTAAATACCGGCTAACATAGTAGATTAGGAGAATAGCAACACAGATTGGACAGATTGAACGGATGAACACAGATGAAAAGAGCTAAGGGCATAGGGCAAAGCGAAGTGTTTAATAGAGTTTAGAGTTGAAAGTTGAGGGGAAAGAATAATTCAGAATTTAGCTGGTGGAAGCTGGTGTTTTGATGGCTGTTTCTTAGCTTCCGGATCACTGGTTTTAGCCGGCAATACAGAGCCAGAAAGCAGGTTGCTAGTGCACTAACCGGCTAACCCGGTGAAACAGAAAAGAAGATTACACGGGTTAAAAAGTCAGTAATCCGATAGCAAGAATAAAAGAGCATCAAATGCACAATAACGTAATGCAAAAACTACTCGATAAAGACCAGCTCAGCTACACCCATAAAGGGCTAAGCTGGTCTTTATCTAAAAGCCGGTAATAATGAGGTGGGATTTACACCAACATTTGAGACACTACTGCCGCTCTAAGATATCCTTAGGGAGAGTAGGAGTCGGATATGGTCCGACTCCTACTCTCCCTAAGGATAAGCTATTAGAGTAAAAGTTTATTGTTAAGCATATCGTTGATTAAGTTATGTTTGCTATTGCTTATAATGGACAGAGCGGAATTGCTCTGATTATATTTATTTAGAAAGGCTCTTTATTAATACTCCTTCTAACTCCGGAACCGTTTACTTTCAGCTATCTGTTATTGGATTATTAGTTTGTATAACAATGAGATGCAAGTTTATTTGTGTAATTGATATTTTGACTTATCTCCCACACTAAAGACATCTCAATATTGAAATATTAGTTATTGACTTCTTAACCAATGACTATTACAATAAACATAGGATCGGATTATTTAAAGAGAGTATCATGATTTTTTGGGAGGGAAGTCAAAAGGTTTGCTACGACAATTAAGAATATCGGATTGATTTTTTGTTCTTATTTTACTTTGACAAAATCAACATCATAATTATCTGGGAAGAAACTACTAAATCAATAGGATTGTTTTCCAATGGATGCAAACGTTTACGAATATTTTACAGTTTTTATACTAGCATTTTTATCGGTTTATGCTCTAACTCCGTTAATAATTAAGTTAGCAATTGCGATAAATATTGTAGATAAACCTTCCCAAAGGAAGATACACAAAAATGTGAAACCTTTAATGGGAGGAGTAGCCGTATTTGCCGGTTTCTTTAGTATATTATTATATACAACTTTTTTAGTGCCGGGCAGAGAATTGAGCACTCCTGTTTTAGGTTATCTCACTTCCGGTTTTTTGATAGTCCTTATCGGGCTTATTGATGATCGTTTTGGAATGAGACCAAAAATCAAGATGTTGGGACAGATCTTAACAGCCTTAATATTTTTATATACCAACGATCTGATGCTTCACTTGGGACCGGTTTATATAACCGTTCCTGTTTATTTATTGTGGATGGTCGGTTTAATGAATGCCTTTAATTTTCTTGATAATATGGATGGTATCATAAGTGGAATGTCGGGAATTTTAGCTCTAGGTTTTTACAGTATAGCTTTTATAGCTAAAACGTCATCCTTAGCACCACAGGTTCATTACATTTCAATCTTATCTCTTACGTTTTCCGGAGCTGTTTTAGGTTTTCTCCCTCACAATTTTAATCCGGCAAAGATTTTTTTAGTTGACGCTGGTAGTATGTTTATAGGTTACTTTCTTGCTTCTATGGGAATCTTAGCCGGGAGGTTAGCTGTTATTAGAATGCAAAACAACCTTTATTTCTTGTTACCAGTACTTTTATTAAGCTATGCCTTATTCGATATTTCATTAGTAAGTTACACCAGAAAAAGAGATGGCAGAAAAATATCTCAAGGAGGTAAAGACCATTCAACGCATAGGATGGGTACGTTCCTCAAATCACCAAAAATAACATCTATAATGGTGTACTTAATAAACACAATTATCGTGCTTGCTACAATTGTTATATTTATGGTAGAGTCAGTAGTTTTATTAGTTATTACTACATTTTTCTTTGCTGCCGGTTTTATATTCTTTGGAAAAGTTCTTGACGAAATCCCAATTATTATCACAAAAAATCAATTAAGAGAATCGAATCAAACTGAAACAACAAATGATTAACTTGACCAATATTTAATTATTGTCAGCTTATGAAACAAGTAATTCAAATTATATATTAGAGATATCAATACTATGGAAATGTTTAGTTGCCGTGTCTTGGGTACCGCCCCTGGTAAGCCGGTTTTAGGTAAATTCCATTCATCCGTATATGTGGGCATTAACAACAAAAAGGTTTTAATCGACTGTGGAGAAGGTACGTGCCAACAACTACTCAAGTATGGTTTAGACAAAGAATTTCTTGATTTAATCATAATTAGCCATTTCCATCCTGATCATTTTAGCGGTATTTTCATGGTATTACAGATGTTATATTTACAGAAAAGGGTTAAACCATTAGTTGTTTATCTCCCTGAAAGGGAAAATGACTTTAAAGAAACTCTTGGTATGATGTATCTTTTCCCATCAAGGTTTACTTATAATCTGATACTAAGGGATATAGACTCTCTTCACTACCATTTACCGTACTTTACCCCTTTGAAGAACAATCATTTAGAGTCATATAACAGTTTTCTGATTAACAATAAGTTAGAAAACGAAAAAAAATCCTGGTCTGTTTTGATCAAAGGTTCGAAACACACTTTATTATACACTTCCGATTTTGATGGGAATTTATCCGCGAGTGTTAAGAAGATTGACTATCTAATCGTTGATGCATTTCATCCAACAGTCTCAGAAATTATGAGCTTAGCAAAAGAGACTCGCTGCCAAGTATATTTAACTCATGGTTTATCGGAAGAAATGAGTCTTACATTAAAGAATAACTCATTCGATAATATAACGGTCATTGATGATGGATTCGTTTTTGAGATTGAATAGATCTAAACACGATTATACTAATAAGTTATTAGTATATAATAGTCCTTTCTCTCTCTTGATTATTCTTGTAATAATATTGATAGTTAACGGATGTGCATCAAACTATTTTAAAATTGGTAATAACATGTTCGCAAGTGGACATTATAGAGCTGCAGCTGAATACTATGATCTTTTTATTTCGCAATCAACTAATGGAGCTTTGATTACTGAAGCAATAAACAACCGTTCTAAAGCTTATTATCGGTTAGGTCAACGAGAAATGAGCAAAAATAATTATCGAGCAGCTATCCGTTTTTTTTATCTATCCAACACAACTGCCGCGGATAATAAAATGGTTGATTCATATCTTATCATTGCTGAAAATGCTTATGATAATGAAGAAATTGACACCGTATTAGACTTATATAATTTCATGATTAAAAATTTTCAAGCCTCACCATTTATATCCGAGGTAATTTATAGACGTCTTAAAGTCTACCATAAACATTATGATGACAAATATAAAGTATGGGATGATTATCTGCTATTGGTTGACTACTATTCAGACAATAAATTCATCAAAAAAGCTATCCCAATAGTTGATAATTATATACCTTCTCTTATAAATGATTCTTTAGAATTAAAAAATACTCACGGTCACTTTGAAGCAATTTCTGAACTGCTCAATATTTACAGCTATCAGCATTCATATCATGAAGTTATTCTGGAAAAAGTAGGGATACTGTACTACCAATTAGCTAGTCTGCAAAAAGAAGAAAACGATTTTTTATCAGCGTATGAATACTATAATAAAGCAATAAATTATTATCCCGCTTTAGAAGAAAACGTAAAAGAGAATCTTAATCAAATGATTACTTCAATGATCCAACATGGCGATAGTCTGCTACGAGAAAGAAGAATTGCAGATGCTATTAAGATCTACATGAAAACTTACAACATTTCTCCCGATAATCCCCAAGCAAAAATTGCTATTGCTAAAGCTCATGAAATGGAAAGTAATATAAAAGAAGCTACTAAGCTTTTTCAAGAAGCACTAAGATATGAGGGGAACAATGATTACAAGCAAGCATTAAGGTTGTACGAAGAATCGTTGGCAAAAGATAAATTGCAAACTACTTCAGAAAAAATATCTCTCATGGAAAATATGATCAAGATTGATGAAGATCCTGTCAGTTTTGCAAAAAGTATTATTATTGAGTATCGTGATGGTACAATTGTTAATACTATTGAGGATATTGTTCAACAGCTCAAAGATTCCCAGGCAAAAGATATCAGAGAATCCGGTTGGAAAGTATTGATGTCAACGGGAGCAAATCGTTATGAAGTTCGTTATGATGTAACATCTAGAGAAATTAACTATTATTTTATCTGGCAAGTCAACTTATTAAATCGTAATATTATACCCTTAAACCAAGAATCAGAAAGAATCATGGAGTGATAATTATGTGTCACATAATAATTAAATCACTGTTGAGCAGGACAAGTTTTTGTCTCATTTTGTTAATTCTTACTCTTAATATATTTCAGGGTATACTATTAGAAGCTTCTCAGGTCAGCACAAGTAATTTTGCCGATCCTTATAAATATGGTTGGATAGATGAGAGTACACGTTTAAATGCGAGAGACGACTTTTTTTTAAGAACTATGCTTCTTGAGGATTATTATAACCAAAAACAATCACCATTTTCTAATGCCTTAAAATCTGCTATTGCTCCAGGATGGGGCCATTTTTCCGTTGAAAGCTATACTAAAGGACAAATATTATTAGGCATACAACTAAGCTTATTGGGCAGTGGGATTTATTTCAGAGAGAAAGCGAATATACAGTATAATAAGTATGAAGAGGCAACTCAAATCGAAGATATCAATAGGTACTATAATAATGCAATAACTCCACATCGACAATCAAATTTTCTTCTCTCTATTTTTTTTGTTGTTTGGGCATACACTATATATGACACAGTCCTGGAAACAAATGACTATAATGATTCTTTATGGAACAACATATATCTAAATAGGAGAAATATGAGCATTTCAATATACCCGACTTCAATACAAGTCAAATTCTGACATGGGGGTAAACCCTTTAATCTACAAGAATTTTATTCTAAGGATGTATACAAATGGCTAATATACAGAGTTTATTGAAAGTATGTAAACCGACTACTAGCACTTTTTCGGTGTTTTTAGTGATTATTATTTCAATATTAGCTCTGCAATTTTGCAGCTTGGAAAGAAATAATCCTTTAGATCCGAGCGGAAATTCAGACATTATTGTTCCCAACGAAATTATCAACATTAGCTTAGAAGTCTCACCAAGAAATATTAGTCCTCGTTGGATTAAGATTTCTTGGCGAAAAGACGATTTGGTTGACGGATATTACCTATACAGATCAATGTCACAACATAGTTATTTTATGAGAATAGCAAAGATAGAAAATAATCAAATTAACGAATATGTAGATAAAGATGGAGTGTTATCTGGTCGCGAATACTGGTATCGTATCTCTGCTTATATAGATTATGGGGAGCAGGGTATCTTAGAAGGTAAGCTTTCACCTATCACTAATAAAAATGCCGTATGGGTCAATTAGCTTCTAAAATGATAATATTTTTAACCGGTATTCTTCATTTTATCAGTTACCTTACATCTATAAACTATGAAAAACAATAACTCTTTTGAGAATAATAAAACATTGATTGATAATTATCTCGATCCTCAACAAAGACAGGTCGTTACTACAACCGAAGGCCCTTTATTAGTTTTTGCCGGAGCAGGTAGTGGTAAAACCAGATCAATTATCTACAGGACAGCATACTTAATTAAAGAGTTAGGGATACCTCCTTGGAGAATTCTAATTGTAACTTTCACAAATAAAGCAGCTAAAGAGTTGAAAGAACGTCTTGCAGAGCATTTTGCTATTGAGTTGAATTCTTTCTGGGTAGGAACTTTTCATAGTATATGTGCAAAAATCCTTAGAATAGAAGCAAATAATGTCGATTTAGGTTTTGATAGTAACTATAGCATATTTGATACTGATGATTCTCTTAGTCTTTTACGTAAAGTATACAAAGAGTTAGGTATATCGAAATCAACTTTCCCTCATAATAAAGTATTGAGTATCATCAGTCGCACAAAAAATTCATTGATATCTCCTGATGATTTTTTCGAAATTCATGAAGAAAATAAAACAACAAAATTAATCCATTCAATATACACTAAATATCAAAATAGATTAAGAGAATACAACAGTTTGGACTTTGATGATCTCTTAATGATCACGGCAAAAATACTTTCCGAAAATGGAACAATTAAGGAAAAATATAACCTGAAATTCGACTATATTATGATAGACGAGTATCAAGACACAAATTATGCCCAATTTAAAATTGTCAGACAATTAAGTGGTATCAAGCGTAACATATGTGTTGTAGGTGATGATGATCAAGCAATATATAGTTGGAGAGGTGCTTCCATTAAAAATATTCTAAACTTCGCTTCTGATTTCCAAAATGCTATAACGATCAGACTTGAACAAAATTACAGATCAACTCAAAAAATTTTAGATAAAGCAAATTCTCTCATTTCCTGTAATTCTACTCGTCACCCCAAAGCTTTATGGAGTAATTACGAAGAAGGCGAAGAACCATTATTACAAATATATGAAACCGATAAGGATGAAGCTGAAAATGTAATCTTAAAAGCTGAAGAACTTCTTAATAGTAAAGATGAAACAACCGTCATACTTTACCGTACCAATGCTCAATCTCGTATATTGGAAACAGCTTGTATAGATTACAATATTCCTTATAGAATTTTTGGTTCTGTTAACTTCTTTCAAAGAAAAGAAATAAAGGATATCGTTGCCTATCTTAGAATCCTCTCTAACCCTCAGGATGGTGAAAGTTTACTAAGAATCATCAATTTCCCTCCTCGAGGTATAGGTCAAGTTACAGTTAATAAACTGATTGAATTTGCATCTGCCAACGGAATAAGTTTACTGCAAGCTATGCGACAAGCACAAGATATCGATACAATAAATTCTAAGGCTATAATGAAGATTAATAGTTTTATAAAACTTGTTGAAAAATGGATCCTGATGGCTCAAAATGTCGAAGTGACCGCATTGGTTGAAGACATCTGCGAGTCTTTACAACTGTTTGCTTACTATAAAGATAGTTCAGACTATAAAGATGTTATTAGGTTCGAAAATATAAACGAATTCCTCTCTGCCGTTAAAGAATATGCCATAAATTATTATAATGATACTGGAGATAGACCACAATTGGAAGGCTTTCTTCAAAATATCTCCTTGTGGACTAACATGGACAAGGAATTTGATGATAACAATAATAATAGGAACAATAAACTAAACCTTATGACTTTACATAATGCTAAAGGTCTGGAGTTTGATAATGTCTTAATTGTTGGTTTAGAAGAAAAATTGTTACCTCATCAGCTATGTATTAATGCTAACGATGAGATTGAAGAGGAAAGAAGGTTACTTTATGTTGGTATGACTAGAGCAAAAAAAAGACTTTACTTGAGCTACGCTCGATATCGAATGTCGTTCTACGGCTATGAAAATACTTTTCCAAGCAGATTTATTAAAGAAGTATTCCCTGAAATGACTTATCATAAACCAAATTCAATCAGTGCTACATATCAATCAAAAAGGTTTGGCAATAAAAAATCTCTGCTTAAGAAAAATAATACCGGTAAAGACTTTTATCATATTGGACAAAGGGTGACCCACAATTCTTTTGGTACCGGAACTATTCTTAACGTCGATGGGAATGGAAATAATGCAAAACTTACCATTAATTTTGATGACCATAATTTAAAAAAAATTATGGGTAATTATGTTCAAATCTTGACGGATAAGTAGTTGATAATATTATGACCGCATGAGGCAGAGTGTTTCTACTCTAAAATTGTCAAAGAAGTTGAATGAGGATACTATGGATAAAAATGAACCCAACGATTCCATTATATCACGTGCTAAAGCGATGATAAGATTCAAACTCTATTTAAAAAGCTCTTTACTCATCGTAACACTTGTATTGATATTGTTCCCAACATGTCTTGATGCTGATAAATATGCCGGCGAAATATTTAGAATAGGTGCCGGAGTAAGAAATTTTGCCTTAGGGAATACGGGAGTTTCAGATTATCAATCAACATCCCTTGCTTATTGGAATCCATCTTTATTAGCTAAAGATGGTGTCAATCGTCTTGAATTAATGCACTCTGAAGAGTTTTTAGGTGCAGTTAATTATGATACATTCTCATTGATATGGGGTGACCATAATCGTTATTCATTAGTGTTAACAAGAATAGGTATTGACGGGATTCCATTGACAAAACTGCCTAATCCGGAAGAATCGGTTTCCACTGATAATCAACCTTATGTTTATAAAACTGTTAATAATGCCGATTATATCGCTTACTTCGGTCTTTACCGCAGATTGGGGAATTATGTCATAGGTATTACTCCCAAGATTGCATATCGCTATCTAGCTGAAACATCGGGTTGGGGATTCGGTGCTGATATTGCAACACATTTTGATTTACATGCAGATATCCTTCTAGGCATTAATGTCAGAGATTTTTTTTCTACTCAAGTTTTCTGGGATAATGGAACTCATGAAATTATCAAACCCGGTCTGGATGTTGAATTAAATATCTCTTTCCCTAACTATATTATTGGAAACAAATCTCGCCTTTTATTGGGAACTGAAATAATTACCGAAGGCAGAAAAGAATCTACTACCCATAATATTGGATCTTTTAGTTTTGATTATCATATTGGATTGGAAATTCCTCTGCCTGAATACGTTAGTTTGTATGCCGGATACGATGTTGATAATTTCACTACCGGTGTTTCTCTTAATATATATCAATTTCAGGTAAACTATGCATTTAAGTATAATACGGAATTGGACAATTCTCACCGAATTTCTCTCGGCTATAATTTCCAACCGGTCAATAATTAAATATAATATTATCTCATCTGCCATTATGAGATAACAAATCCGGTAATTTTTTATCTACACTTATCCGGATGAGATAAAGACGACTTAAAACATATCATAGAAGGATTATCGTATATGAAAAGTATTGCTATAATTGGGATTACCGGATCAATAGGGCTATCAACAATTGATGTTGTAAGAAAACATCCCGATAAATTTAAAATAACTTTAGCAACTTCACACAATAAAGTTGATCAATTAAAATCTCTTATTAAAGAATTTAATATCCCCCAAGCTGTTATAACAAATTGCAAGTTTAATAATAAGAATAAAGGCATAATGTATGGGCAGGAAAGCCTTCTTCAAATATTAGAGGATGAAAAATTCGACGTCGTCATTAATGCTGTATCAGGTTCAGCAGGGCTAATTTATTCCTATCATATTTTAAAAAACAACCACAAATTAGCTTTAGCTAATAAAGAGTCGCTCGTTATGGCCGGTCATATTTTAACCGGAATGAGCTCTAATATCATACCCATTGACAGCGAACATAGTGCACTTTTTCAAATAATGAACGGACTCAAACCCAATGATGTTAAAAAAGCAATTTTAACTGCTTCAGGTGGCCCTTTCCTTGACACACCACTAAATCAATTTGATCATATCACTCCGGAGCAAGCATTACAACATCCAACTTGGTCAATGGGGAATAAAATAACTATTGACTCAGCTACAATGTTTAACAAAGGTTTGGAAGCAATTGAAGCACACTGGTTATTCGGCTTTGATTATTCTCAAATTCAAGCTGTCATCCATCCACAATCTATTGTACACTCAATGATAGAATGCCAAGATGGATCAATATTAACACAAATGAGTATCCCTTCAATGCAACTTCCCATATTATATGCACTTACATACCCCCATCATATAAAATCAGATCTAACAAAAACTAATATTTGTGATCTTCCTCCTCTCATATTTTTACCCATAGAAAAGACACGATTCCCGCTTTATTATTTAACCATTGAAGCAGGTATTAGTGGCGGTTTAATCCCCACAGCATTAAATGCCGCTAATGAAGCAGCAATTAAACTTTTTTTCGAAGGGAAAATCAACTTTCCTCAAATTTACGAGATAATCGATAACTACTTAAACGATTTCAATAACATTACTGATCCGGATATTGACACAATTCTCGATGCCAATAAATATGTATTTAATGAAGTTTATCAATCTCTATGACGTAGATCTTCAATACATCAATATTAATATGTTTGTTCTTCTGCCTTACAAAATTCTCAACAAACCCTGTATTGGTTCTATCTTCATAACTTTTGATTAGCAGAATAAACAATATCTAATCCCCTCAAACATGAAACAGATTCGACAAATACCGCTTCTGTTTCCTGCTATATTTTGGATCATTGGCATTTTAGCCGGATTCTGGCTATATCAAGATCCCTCTTCTGCCACCGTATTAAAATATTTAATAACTCTATTTTCCCTATCCTCTCTCGCATTTCTCCTTGTCAGACCTTCTCGGTATAAACTAATATTTTTATTATTATTAATCAGCTTAACAGCTTTTATGAGAACAGCTTTAGTCCAGTATAAACCGGCTAATCACATCTCACACATATCTAATGATAATGAACAAATTATCCAACCAATACAAATAAAAATTACATCTCCTCCTCAATTACGAACTAACCAATACGGTACACGTTTTCAGATAAAGGGAGATATAGTAGAACTGGCTAATATCGATATCACCGGAAAGATTATATTAACTTTTCCTAAACATTTTTTACAAGACAACCATGAAAAATTAATTCCGGGTACACACATCCGAGCTAATGTTAGTTTGACTCCATACAGACAGACATCAGGATTTAGCAGAATCCCCCAACCTTATTTCAATAGTAATAACACACCTGATGTACTAGGTAGAGCTTTGTCATTAGTTCATATTGTTGAACTGCCTATAAATGAATTAAGCTATATTGAACGTCTGAACATTTATCGGCATAGACTTGTTAATGAAAGTCGATTATTTATTATAAAACAAATAGACACCAGAATTCCTCAACAACATCAAGGATTTATAAAGGCTATACTTCTAGGGCAAAGAGCAGATATGCAACAAGAAAGAGACCTCCTTGCACAAGCCGGGATGGCACATCTATTGGCTATTAGCGGCTTACACCTATCTATTATTACATTCGCGATTATTACTCTTCTCAACATTCTATATATTCGCCGTACTTTAGCTCATATAATCACTCTCATATTTATTCTTTTTTATGCTGAATTATGTGGATGGCCACCTTCAGTAACTAGAGCAACTTTAATGATATCATTAATTCTAATAACAAAAATATTACAAAGAATACCTTCATTAAATAACATTTTATTAGCAAGCCTGATTATTATTACCGCAGTAAACCCTGCTCAAGTTTTCTCGATCGGATTACAATTTTCCTTTATTTCGGTGTTAGTAATTATCAATCTCTTCCCAATATTTAAAAACAAAATATCAAAACTAGATAATCCGACTTTCAGAAAACCTTATTTAAAATGGACAACTGCTAAAATAATTGATATAATGCTCTTATCAGCTCTAATCAGCATATTCCTTGCTCCTTTGACACTTTACTATTTTAACCAGTTTTCTTTAAATGGAATATTTTCCAATATATTGGGAATTTCACTTATGACATTGATTATTCCTGTTTCCTTATTAGTAATCCTTTTACCGGGCACTGAAGTTATTATTAATGCATACCAAAATGCGCTGGTATTCTTGATGGAAACTCTTAATAACTGGACAAGTATTGCCGCATCAATGCCTCTATTCTTCAACTTTATACCATTTTCGTATCTCCAAGTTATTACACTATATACAGCAATGATCCTTATGGTTTACTTAATAAATAAATCTACTGATCAATCAAAGAATAAAACTAAGTCAACTTCTTCTAACAGCAAAAAACGGCTTTCCAAAAATACCGCTTCTACTATAGGTTATTATTTTGCCATTTGTCTTTTATTACTTATAACTTTTTATCCGGCATTCTTTACATCCGCACACATTCTTAGAATTACGGTTTTTGATGTCACACATGGCGATATGTTCCTCATAGAAACACCATTTCAAGAAAGAATTCTTATAGATACCGGTCCTGGCGAAAGTCATTTTCGCAGATCAGCTCTCCCCTATTTTATGCAACACGGTATTAAAGAGGTTGATTGGATTATTCTAACCCACCCTCATAACGATCATTATGGCGGATTCCAATGGATCATGAATAATATTGAGGTAAAGAATGTGGCAGTTACCGATCACTTTGAGCAATCACATGTTTGGCAGGAATTTAGACAAAATATTGATTTCAGTAATACAGCTATATACATTGTTCAAGATACCACACATATCTCTCTGAAATCCACGGTTACAAACAAAATTATTCATCCCGATAAAGATTTTTCATCAACTAATTATAACGATATGTCGCTTGTTCTAAGGTTGCAACATCATAATTTCTCAATGCTTTTCACCGGCGACATAGAATATGATGCGGAAGTCTATTTAGTTAATAAATACCCTTCATACTTGAATAGTTTGATCCTAAAAGTTGCTCATCATGGCAGTAACACATCTTCTACGGCTATGTTCTTGAATAAAACCGCTGCTGATTATGCCATTATACCAGCGCCTTATGGATTTAGAGAACATTTACCTCACAAGAATGTCTTGAAAAGATTATCCTATCTCCCGTCAGAAAACATATACATTACAGGAAAACATGGATCATTACAAATAAGAACAGATGGCTTTACAGCTACAATAAAAACCTTCTTAGACAATAAAGTTAGGTCCATCAACTTTTAAAAAAGTGAATATTAAGTCTTTATTATTTACCCTTGAGCGAAATTATATTCGTTTTATCTTTTCTTATATTAAAAACCTTTAATTAAGAATCTGTAATTCATCATTTAAGTACATGCGATAAATTTCTTCTAAAGGAACACCCGCCGGACCGATAACAATTTTCACATCAAGTGGTCTAAGAAATCGCATTGCCGATCCCCCGGGAGGGGCTCCTGTGATAAGTATATCAAAACCCAACTCTTCCAGTCTTTCTGTTGTATACTCCGCACCAACACATCCTTCCATATTTTTGATATCACTATTATCGTAGCTCTTTACTTCCATATTATCCGGATTTAGAATCACTAAATAATCTGCTCTTCCGTATTTGGGATCAAGACTTGCATCAAAACCTGGGCCATGACTTGTAAAAGCTATCCTAATCCCTTCACTGTCTTTATCATCAACTGCTTCTTCATTATCAGAGGATGAGGTATCCATTTGTAAATCTTTTAATGCTAAACTAATTTCGGCTGAAAATAAATTGCCGAGTATTAAACCACCGAGTAAAAAAGTGATCGCTATAGTTATTATAATGTTAAAGGTAAAATCACCTTTGATCATTTTGACCTCCTAAGTCATTATATATTTTTATCGTTAAAATCTATTATCATTTATACTGTTACTTCAAAAACAGCATCTTTTTCATTTTATGGTAACTATCCGTTTTCATCCTGTAAAAATATATCCCACTTGCAGCGATATTGCCTCTTAAGTTAGCTCCATCCCATATAACAGTATAAAGACCCATTTCTTGAACTTCATTGACGAGAGTTGTTATTCTCTGTCCTTTTATGTTATAGACATCTATAGTGACGTGCTCTTTATCAGCAAGGCTGTAAGATATTGTAGTAGTAGGATTAAAGGGGTTAGGATAATTCGCTTTTAATTGAGTTGCCAAAGGAATTGAAGGTTCTTCAGTAGAAACGAATACTCCTTCAGCCAATATAGGGATAACGGTCTTCGGATTATCTTCGTCGTTACTGGTTATTATTATCCGTCCACTATAATCCCTCTCTTCTTGTGGAGTTAATGACAGTTTTATATGAGCATAGCTTTCAAAAGGCAACATATAATCATAAACAACCATTCCATCATCTAATCTCTTATCACTAATTATTATATCCAAATTATCGTCTATCACATAACTTTGGTCAAACTTTATAGTCCCCCACATGTTTTGTGAACCGAAATTTCTTAAATAAAAGTACTCGTGTTCAGTTTTGTCAATGAGTACTTGTCCAAAATTCAATTCTGAAGGATAAGCGGAAATAATTGGACCTTTATGAGTAATACCAAATGTAGGAAAAATTATATTGTCTATCCAAACCTTGTCATAACCTGAATATTCTGCCGGATCTTTTTCATATTTCCAAGTAAAAGTTTTCTGTCCGGGAGTTACCGGAAAAGACACTTCTCCCCATGGAACTTCACCAGACCATTGCCCGGCTAATCTGCCATCGATATAAAATTTTAAAAAATCACGATTCATTTCTGTTGATACTCGCCGATAGAATTTTATATCGGAATTCTCACTTACATTTAAAGTGATTGATATTTCTGAAGTCTCACTATCTTCAATATCGCCTGAGCCGGCTGAATAATTTCCTTGGAATACATGAATTCTATCGATTTCCCAAGGTTCATCACCAGAAAACTGCCAACCAAACGAAGAAAAATCACCACTTTCAAAGTCTTCAATAATTGGTCCGATGGTTATTCTATAAGTGTTTTGAGCTGAATACATACCTGTTGTAACAACAAAACCAACCGGTAGAACACTGCCGTCAGGGATATCTTCATCAGCAGTAACCATAAAAGAGGCATAAACAGTTTCACCGGGTAGGATCGGATCGAGGATATCAAATTGATCTTCGATTACCAGCAAAGGATTAGCACTTAATAATGATACGTCTGCAGGTAAGGAAGTGGCATAACCCTCATTAAGAATCGGTACGATTAATCTAACTGTTTCCCCGGGGTCTAATAAACCATTATTGTCTCCATACTCCGAATCATCAATAATTACAACTCCGGTCTCAATATCCGGAGCGGCAATGCGAAAGCTAAACTCCCAATCCCAGCTATTCCCCGCTTCATCCTTAATTAATAATGACATTATTCCCAAATGATCATTGGGCACATTATCTGCTATTTCGATT
This sequence comes from Candidatus Cloacimonadota bacterium, assembly GCA_003564155.1. Lineage (GTDB taxonomy): Bacteria > Cloacimonadota > Cloacimonadia > Cloacimonadales > PWNZ01 > PWOA01. Next base: position 12,752 of record PWOA01000056.1, on the reverse strand, counting down.
GTGAATGCATTTGTAATGAAGACGGACTCTTCAGGTTGTAAGTCATTGAAGGATCTTGTGCTATCCACAATGGTTATATATGGATCATTAGTCGAGAGTTTACTTAAAATACCCATCGACTCTTTCTTGCCGACATTTAATAACGAAATGTTGATATTTGCTAAATCACCGTATTTAACTTGAGAAAATTCTTCCTCACCTAATACTTCATATTCATCAATAATTACAAACGGTAATTCGTCGGGAACTACATCAACATCACCTATATAAGTAATACGATTGTGTGCCGTGATTGTTATTGTTACCGTTGAAGGTCTTATTGGGAAATCAACATCTCTTAGAAGTACATTACCATAGTTGTCGGTATAGTCTGCTGCGATCAATTGATTTTCGTAACTGATTGCGACCAGAGCATTCTCAATATCGGTTTGAACTTGATAATAGTTTTGCCCTAAAAAAACTTCTCCTTTATGTAAAACGAGGATAGATTCGGGGATTGCCGATCTAAACTGTAGAGAAGGATCACCAAAGATATGCCAGTTTTTGAACTCATTTGCTCCCGAATTATAAGTGTCTCTGATCATCTTTGCCGATGCATTATAACATAATCCTCCCACTGTTGTCATTGTTTCATTAACTAACAATTCGGTAATTTCATTTTGTGCTACCATAGGTGGTTCCCATAACTGATTTACGGAAGAACCATAAAAAGCTATAGCACCTGTAGGAACTCCGGTAGTATCATTAGTTGCACGAACCCAAGCTTCGGCAAAAGAAGTTGAGTGTGAAGTGAAATTACCATTCTGACAAGCAACGGAAAAAACTAATGGAAGCTTAAAATCGTTCCGTAAACGATTAACAGCCATCGTATTAAAGGATGTAGTTTGCCAAGAATGTGCTGAACCATGTCCAGCGTAATTAATTAAGGCCCTGCCTATGTGCAAAGAATCCGTTACCTGAATAGATGAAACTCCGGGATCATATATTTGATCCACCGAGATATAGTTGTAATCTAATAACTCCGATCTTATTGCATTCATATGTTCTCTGTCCGAAGGATTAGATCCTTCGTCGGAAGCTATTCCCATTCCTTTTATCAGCCAGTTATTTTCAATCCCGATATCTCTCTCATAATAAATTGCTCGTTCGACTTGGGTTGTCACATCATCTTTGGATTGTGCTGAAAATCTTCCGACAAATATATCAGGATAATTATCATCACCGGCTAATAAAGAATATACCGGATCTGCTGCTCCAAACCTGACTCTGAAAGTCGGTACATCAGATCCATTTCCGACAAACAATACAAAAGTCAAGCCTTCATCGCTTTCATACTCTTCAGCAATGAATTTCTGAATCTTCGTTGGTGTATCACCCACCAAACTGACAGGATATATCTCGGTTGTAACACCTTTTTGATTTTTCCAGTTAACAAAAGGGAGCATTGCTTGTACATATGAATCACGACTGATTATAATCATCTTACCTGTCTCAGCTAATTGGGGATATCTCGTCTCTTGATAGTTAATAAATAGGTTTTTATATATCGGTGTGAATTCCCGGGATTGTAATTTTCGTGCACTCTCAAGCACATTGATATCACATTCTCCGATTCTTTTTACTTCGACAACCATTCTTGTGTAAACCCTTAATACCCCTTCTGTGGGATTATATTGGAAAGGGAAAAAACTAACTGTTTGGCCTCTATAGTCTCTCATAATAAAAGGATCGGATAAATCAACAAGCTTTTGGGGATAAAAATCATTCATCTGATACACATCACTAAAAGTATATGGTATCGTTGAAGGATCCTGATATTTATAAAGCATGCCCTTGGAAGGTATAACATGCATATCAAAATCCTTGTAATCACCTCTCAAAAATACAACCTCATTTCTGGCGCGACCATCTATAATAATATTCCTATTAACAAATGGCAGTTCAGGGTTGCCTTCATCCCTTAAAGCAGGCTCTCCGTCTAATCGCAGCTTAAAATACTCATTGTTATCTATTTGGACCGATTCTCTTTGAAAATCTCCAACTTTAATCTCCAATAAAATACTTTCACTATTACTATGTAAGACATTAGTCTCAAAATCTATATCTGAGGACATAACGATTGTTTCAACTTCGGCATGCAAAATCATTATGCTCATCACAATTATCAGTAAAGAAATAATTTTATTCATTTCTCCTCCATATCCTTGGCAAGCTAGTAGGTTGCCTAAACATGTCAATATATTTTTTGCTCTCACACTCTATCATTATAATTACATAACTACCCCATATAAATAAAGTTACTCCTCTTTTAGATCCCCATGATACATTGCGTGATGGATTAAAAGAGGAGTGTTGCATATTATCCCCCATACCAGTAAGTTGAATATCACTGAACAACAAAATAATAAGTGGAGATCAATATGCAACATAATCTTGATAAACAAGGAAGCAATTAAAAATTAGAATAGCCCCACATATTTTTATTGACCTACAGAGTTGATAATTGTATTGGATTAAACAAAATAAATACAGAAGGATATGTTTTTATGTTGATAAATGGTAAACAACATCGTAGTGTTGAAATAATATCGGATAATGGAATTGATAATCACAAGAAGGGCAAAGTTGCACTTAAAACTATCGATCAAAGGTTATTACCCTTCAAAGTTGTCTTCATAACTCTGGAGAGTTCAGACCAAGTGATTGCAGCTATCTCTAAAATGCAAGTTAGAGGAGCTCCAATAATTGGAATTGTTGCCGCCTTCGGCGTAGTTATGGCCTGTGAGGAAGCATGTTGCTTGTCTGTTGAGCATATCAACAAAAAAGCTAAAGAAATCATCGCTGCCCGTCCAACTGCTGTCAATACTGAAAACTATGTACAGGAAATCTTGGATCAAATTAAAAACACTGATTCTATTCCGGGGAAAAAGACTATCGCTCTAAACACAATCCTTCAAATGATTGAGAAAGAGGTAAACATCAGTAAAAAAATCGGCTTACATGGCTTGGATATCATAAAAGAACTAAGCAAGAGGAAAAACCAACAACCGGTTAATATATTAACTCATTGTAATGCCGGTTGGTTAGCATGTGTTGACTTTGGAACTGCCACTTCTCCCATATACTTAGCTCATAAACAAGGAATTAAAGTTCATGTCTGGGTTGATGAAACTCGTCCGAGAAATCAAGGAGCCCGGCTTACTGTTTGGGAACTAACAGAGAATGGAATCAACAACACTTTAATCACCGATAATACAGGTGGATATCTCATGAGTAATAACATGGTTGATATGGTTATAGTGGGAAGTGATAGAACTATGTTAAATGGTGATACCGCCAATAAAATCGGAACCTACTTAAAAGCCGTTGCAGCTAAAGATAACAATATCCCTTTTTACATAGCTTTACCTTCAGGTACAATTGCTTGGAACAGTGACCCCTATCTTAGTTCTATTCCTATTGAAACAAGAAGTAATGATGAAGTCAAGTTTATGGAAGGATCTTTGGATAATAGGATAACTTCAGTGCTCATAACCACCCCAAATGCGAAATGCTTTAATCCCGGATTTGATGTTACACCCGCAAGATTAATTACTGCATTAATTACTGAACGTGGACTTTGCAGTCCTAATAAGGAAAGTATCTATAAACTTTTCCCTGATAAAGTTATGAACAATAATCTATAAGGACTCTTTATGGAAGGTATAATAAAATTTCATTGTGATTGGACACATAAAGATGAAAACTACCTGTTTCCCGATCAACTATGTGAAATCAATTCCTGGCGAGATAAACTGCTGCATAATGAACTTATAGGATCACATCAAAATGGTGTAGGTTATGGCAATATTAGCATAAGGTATAACAACAGTGACCATTTTGTTATTACCGGATCTCAAACCGGACATCTCTCTAAATTGGATTTTGATCATTTTGCTTTGGTTACGAGTTATAACATAAAAGACAATTATCTTAGATGTACCGGAGCTATCAAAGCTTCTTCGGAAAGTCTATCTCATGCTGCATTTTATAAAGTGAACAAATCTATAAAAGCCGTCATACATGTTCATAGCATGGAACTATGGAAATCGATGATGTTCAAGTTTCCGTCAACTGATCCTGAATACAAATACGGGACTGTTCAATTAGCGGAAAACATTGAAAGTGTATTAATTAATAACCGTAATGCTTCCCCAAATATTGTTATTATGGGAGGTCATCCCGAAGGAATCATCGTTGGCGATTGTTCGCTTGATAAAGCAGCTACATATATCTTGGATTTGAAAAATAAATCATAAACAAATGAAATGCTTGACTTATTGACCTGTAATTTATAGCGATTTTTTATATTAATCTTGAATAATACCAAGGAGCTATAATGCAAACAAAAGACATTGATCTTCTAATTAAAAATGGTACTGTTTTAACAATAAACTCAGACATGAAAGTTATTTCCCATGGATGGATTGCTGTTAATAATCAGCAAATAGTTGCTATGGGAGATGATAGTATTACTCATACTAATTATCTACCCGCTCAAACAATAGATGCATCAGGAAAAATTGTCATGCCCGGTTTCATAAATTCACATACTCATATCCCGATGGCTTATTTCAAAGGATTAGCAGACGATCTTCCACTGCACACATGGCTTAACGAACATATCTGGCCTAAAGAATCAAAAATGATCAATGATGAATTCATCTATCATTCTTCTTTACATGGAATTGCAGAGCTAATTAAAAACGGAATCGTTATGTTTAATGACAACTATTTCCGTGGCAAACAAATAGCAAAAGCAGCAACGGAAGCAGGTGTAAGAGCTGTTATTGGCGAAGGGATTCTTGACTTTCCGGTAGCAGGTTACGAAAATAGTGCTATGATTTTTGATTATTTTATATCTCTCAGGGATCAATATAAACAAAGTAAACTCATAGATATATCCTTGTCTCCTCATTCAATTTATACCTGTGAGAAAGAAACCCTTCAAAAAACCATTCATTTAGCTAAAGAGTATGATATACTATTACATACGCATTTAGCCGAAACAAAAAAAGAATATGACGACTGTATGGATCTGCATAAAAAAAGTCCGGTAGCCTATTTAAACGATCTTGGATTTTTTAGCGATAAATCTATTCTGGCTCATTGTGTGTGGTTAAACGATGAAGATATCGATATTCTATCTGAAAAAAAAGTTCACATCTCGGTTAATACAAAAAGTAATTTAAAATTAGCGTCAGGGTTTATACCATTTCAAAAATGCTTCCTTAAAGGTATAAATATGACTTTAGGTACTGACGGTGTCGCCAGCAATAACAATTTATCTATCATCGAAGAAATGGGTATTACTGCAAGAGTCCATAAAGCTTTAAATAGTGACCCTACTGCCTTACCGGCAAGTGAAGTTGTTAAGTTCGTTACTATCAATGCCGCAAAAGCATTAGGAAAAGATAACTTGATCGGTTCATTGGAAATAGGTAAGCAAGCTGATATAATTGTAATTGATACCGATAACATTGAATCGTTACCAGCTTACAATCCCTACTCGCAAATAGTATATAGTCTTTCATCAAATACTGTGAGTGACGTTGTAATCAATGGTAAGACGATTATGTATAATAGGCAGTTACTTACTCTTGATGAAGAAGAGATAAAAGATCGAGCATATTATTACCACAAAAAAATGATTGAAGATTAAACACACATAGTTTTAATAATAGAGAAATAATGAGTATCTTTACACCTGACTTAATTATACACGGTTGGAAAACTATACCGAATAAAAACCAATTCGACCCCTCAATCACAGAAAAACAACAATGCCTTCAAAGCATTGTAAAATTATTAGAGTCCAAGAATATTATTTCAGATTATAACACTATTTACAATAAGCTCGTAGAAAGAGAAAATGCTATGTCTACCGGTATTGGTAATCAAATTGCAATACCTCATGTTCGTGATGAAGCAATCAGATCTTTTAGGGCTGTTGTTTATCTGCTTGACAAGGAGATGGACTTTAATTCCATTGATAATAAAAAAGTTAAACTCGTTTCTTGTTTTGTCATTCCTATTAATAATAAAAGTGGGTATATTAAAGTTTTGAGCAAGGTTTCGGAATTCTTCAGGAATCCTGATAATCGCTCACAAGTTTTTAATGAAAAAACAAAAGAAGGACTTTACAAAATTTTCAGGAGACTGGAAGATGAAATACAAGTATAATAAAAATCGTAGTTATATACGAAACACGAAATTGTTTACATTATATACTTTCCTGACTTTGATACTGATGACTCTCGTATTTAAACCATTATCTGCTAACGATAATGTCGGTACTAGCGGATTTAATTTTTTACGAGTTTCATACTCTGCCAGATCCGCCGCTATGGCAAACAGTTTCATCGGTTTGTCCGATGATCCTAATGCTGTTTTTTATAATCCGGCAGGTTTGGTACAGTTATCAAAGAAGATGGTTTCTTCGACTTATATTAATTACTTTGAAGGGTTTCACGGTGGATCGGTTGTTTTTGCTTTCCCACCGCGAGAAGATACCTATCTGGCATTTTTCGCCCAATATCTTGGTAATAGTAGCATTACGAGAACAGTTGTCGATGAACAAGGAAACTATATGGGAACTGCCGGCGAATTTGGAGCTAATAATATCGTGTTTGGTGCTTCACTTAGTCGGTATATACATGAGATGCTTAACATCGGTATGACTGCAAAACTCATTCGTGAACAATTAGATGAACATTCCGCTACTGCTGCAGCTGTTGATTTAGCCTTACATCATCAAACTACCAATGAACAATTAATCTTAGGAGTTATCCTTAAAAATATCGGAACTCAAATCACCTACCATACATCCGAAGAATACAAAGAGGATCTGCCTACTACTTTCGGTATCGGTTTTCATTATTTCCCCCATCACAATTTAAGTTTTGTTCTGGACCTATATAAACCCTTTGATCATAATTTCACTTTAAGTGCAGGAACTGAATATGCCATTCATCCGATGCTTAGCTTAAGAACCGGATATAACACTAGAGGTGGTGACTGGAGATTAGGCGGTGATTATGATTTCCTGTCGGGGATATCATTAGGGTTCGGTATAACTCTCAATAATTATGTAATAGATTATGCAATATCATCTTATGGTGATTTGGGGTTGATTAATCAGGTTTCTCTACAGTACGCTTTCTAAAATTATTTAGAACTATTTTAACGGTCTTACTTGATCATTTTTGTAATCAAAGTAATAATTGGATTTCCACAATTACTTGATTATATACTCTATTAAACCTGTAATATTAATATAACTCCTTTACTCTCGGCTCTCCACCCCTATTCTATGAGTCTATTAGTTCACTAATCCAACTTTAAACCCTTTGTCCAAATCGTAAATTGATTTCCCCCTAGTAAACTAATCAACAAAACGATCTCGTAATATCCTGTTATTCAAGCCTTCAGCTACCAACTTCTCCTGTTCTAAGAGCCACTTCTCCAGCCCTATCACTTTTATCCTATCATTATTTTGTAATATGAAAGGATAGCATCCTGAAAGTTCTTGAAGCTTATCACATGGATAATCATCACATAAAGCACAAACATCCAGATGCTTTGTTCTTGCACAAATTCTAATCTCGCAATCAGGGTTGCCACAATCTCCTCTACATAAGGTAGTTGTAATATCGGTACGACTAAGTGCATTCAAGATTTCCCAGAATTTATCAAAACCTTGATAAACATAAGGTCCGAAGTTTTCCCAACCGTCTTCTTTAAGTGATTCTAAAAGAGTGCCGGCATGTTTGGGAGTAATAGCTATCATACTACACATCTTGCAATACAATCCACAATAGCATAAATAATCTTTGGGTTGTCTTTGTTCCATACTGATCTCCTGTATATTCTCTTTCTTTAAGGTAAAAGTAACTATAATTCAAACTGCGAAGTTCATCCCGAATTGGGCATCATGCTTATAAAATATTCTATTATCAAGTTATCAACTCCAACAATCAATTACATCTTTAAACATCTGCAATTATTAAGCTCTTATTCATGTAATCTAAGGTCTCTCCAATTTATCCCGGTTATTGCTTTCTAAATAATAAATCTTCTCAAATCTATTAGTCAACAATTTACAATTCTACAACTAATTATTAACCTTTATTATAAATCACATTCCCAAATACTTGAACATAAAACTATAAACATCAGCAGTCTTCTCCAAACCTTTATTCATACTGCTTGAACCATGAGATGATGCAATCTGAGTATATAGCAGCAAAGGTAAATCTTGCTCGGATTGATCCTGTAATGCAGCGACAAATTTAAAGGAATGCCCGGGTATAACTCTGTCATCATGATCAGCAGTAACTACCATAGTTGCCGGATATTGCACTCCTTTGCGAACATTATGTAAAGGAGAATATTTCAACAGATTGAAAAAATGCTCTTCTTCTTCCGGATTACCGTATTCGACCATCCAGCCCCAACCACATGTAAACTTATGGAATCTTAGCATATCTAAAACTCCCATCATTGGTATGGCAACCTTGAAAAGATCAGGTCTTTGTAGCATACAAGCTGCAACTAATAATCCTCCATTAGATCCACCTGATATAGCAATCTTACCGGGATTGGTATAACCCTCTCTGATAAGGTATTCTGCTGCATATATAAAATCATCAAAGACATTCTGTTTGTTGAAAAGCATCCCCTGTTCGTGCCATCTTTCTCCGTATTCACCACCACCACGCAAATTGACAATCACATTTATACCACCTCGTTCAAGAAAGAGCATTGAGTTTACATTAAACCAGGGAGTGAGAGATATATTATAACCTCCATATCCGTAAAGAGAAACAGGATTATTCCTATTCCTATTAATCCCTTTTTTGTAGATCAAGGTCATAGGAACATTACAACCATCTTTAGATTCGAAAAAGACCTGCTCTGAAATCAGGTCTTCATATTCCGCTTTGACAGGGTCGGTGCCCAGAAAAGTCTTCTTATTCGACTGGATATCGTAATGAAATCTTTGATCGGGACGGATATAAGATGAAAAAGCAAATACCCCCTCCTGATCTTCTTTTTTCCCGGATAAAAAGTAGGCTGTTCCTTGATAGGGCATTTCGATCTCGTACAGGAAATTACCCTGTAAGTCAAGTATTTCTATCTTTGAAGTAACATCTTTGATGAATATTGCTATGATTTTCCCACCAGCTATAGTTACACCATCCAGGAGATAATCTCGTTCCGGTATGATATCTTCCCAATTATCAACGGATTTACGCAGATTCACTTTGACTAAGCGATAGTTCTTGGCATTTTGGTTGGTAAAGAGGTAAAAACAGCCTTCCTCATAATCATCAAGTATCTCATACTCATTTTTGAACCCGCTGACTACTAGAGTTTTGAATTCAGAGTCTTCTTCCGGGGATTTATAGTATATATTTACGCCTGATGTTCCTTCAAATACGTATATGAAAAGATATCTTTGATCATCTGAGACTCGGGCGATGTTGTATCTCAAAGGATTTGCAGAATCTTCATAGATGAGCTTATCGTTTTCTTGTATATCACCGAGTTTGTGGTAATAGACCTTTTGGTTATGATCTTGTTTCGTATAGTCTTGTTCATTGTCATAACGGCTGTAAAAGAAACCGTCCTTGTACCAGGCAGCAGAGGTCATACGCATATTTAAAAGTTTATCCTCTATGAAGGATTTTGTCTCAACATCCATTATCCAAAACTCGCCGGCATCCGCTCCTGCTTTGGATATTAAGTAGGCAACATATTTATAATCTTTGGAGTAACCTACATTTTCAGCCGTAGTTGTACCGTCTTCAGAGAGAGTATTTGGATCAAAAAAGAGCTCCGGATCTGCATCTAATGATCTTTTTCTGTAAATAACGTATTGATTTTGTAGCCCGTCATTCTTACTGAAATAATACCAAGCACCTCGCTTTACAGGAGAACTTATCTTTTCATAATTGTTGAGCTCTTTAAGCCTAGTCAAGATATTGTAGCGTTCAGGATACTCATCTAACACTGATTCTGTTAAAGCCTGCTGTTCTTTCACCCATTTCCCGGTTGCGAGAGAACTATCGTCTTCTAACCATCGGTAGGAATCCTTAACTATAACTCCAAAATGCTCCTCTTCAATATTTTCTTTTTTTGTTGCTGGATAATGAATCATCAATAACTCCCTTTTCCTCGATTATCTATTTATAGCTGTATAAGTTGTGCTTCGTATAATTGTCAATAATTAATTTATGATCATAAACACAACCCTTTCTCGATGAAAAGCTATATAAAGTTAATCACTCCAGGGGATGGATATCAATGAAATCGTTGTTGTACTTAATATTATTTTGTCTTTCAGTATCTCCGGACAATCCCCAGTTAAATATTGCTGCGCATTTAGCGGGGTAAATTCGATAGGTCAGAATTTTCACAGAGCTTCCAGCTCCGGTATACTGGCTAAGTGTGCAGAATAATTATCCACTCCTTAAAAAAGAATAGAACATAAAGTAAAAAGTATCCAGTTATTAGAAGTTACGATAAAGAGACTAACAATGAATTGTTCTTTTACACCAACTTTTGAGACACTACTTGTAATTATCATCGATAAACTTCTTGTTATCTGCACCAATAATCGGACATCATCAGTCGGCAATACGTGTAAGTTCTTTTCTTTAAGTTGGTCAGCTGTATCTGTGTCGATCGACAGCTCTACGATGTTATCATAAGCAGTGTGAGCATCACGGCAATCTTTACACAAAAACGAAGCTATCCCTTATTTTAAAATCATTGAGTCCTCTCTGGTTCGGTTGTAATTATCTTGTTACAGTTACTGATCTACAGTTTATTGTAGCAAAACCTGTAAAATAACTGATTACGAAATCGATAAAGCGCGTCTCAGTTTTTATTTCATAATCAATGCTATTCCCAGCCATATGATTTGTATCAACTTCATTCAACGGAATAAGTCCCCAAAGTGCATACCACTGTCTTTGCTGATAAGAATCACCTGTCCTCGGTCCGTCACCCACACTATGTACATGAGCGCTACAAGCTAACATACAAAGTAATACAATAGTTAAAACAATTATTGCCATTGTTCTTTTGATAACCATAATACAATCTCCTATTTATTTTTTTTTATTGAACCAATTGAGGACTCAATTGCTTTTAAATTATCTTGATAAGCTTTGTTGTCGATATGATAGTTAATTATAAAATATTGCTCTCTATCATTCCTGTTAATTAACAACTTAATGTTAACTATCCCCTCATCTCTTATAGTTAATTGACGAAAAATAAATCCATGATAGGTATATGTTCCGGTTCTAAGAACATTTTTCCCGACAGACAAATCTTCTAAAAGAGTGTTAAGATTATCGTCAGAGTAATGTTGATCGACTATACTCGTATAGTCAATCAGGGAACATATCGCTTCTATATCTTCACTGCTAAAAACTTTTAATATCGTTGGAGAGGGAGATTCTTTATCATATTCAAATCCATTATCGACTCTTTTTACAACATATTCGGTTATGTCAGTCCAGCCCTTCGGAGGTTGGAAACTCAATGACAAACCTTTAAAATGATAAACTTCATCCAAAAGGGTAGCATCAACTTCAAATCCTATTTCCTCAATAATATCCCCTTTCTTAACACAAAAAGTGAGTGTAAGTAAAAACATCGATATTGACAAATAAATTATCATAATTTTTCTTTGCATAATTTTTCGTACTCCACTTACTCATTTCCCGGTAACATTAAATAGTCATTAATTTTGTAAAGTTTTTTCTGTATTCTATACAGAGTTTAGACACTGCAAATATCCAATCATACGTTTTACCGCATATAATGATAGCGTAAAAATACATCTTAAACGGCATGGCGATTTACTATTTTAATCTTTTAATACTTTACAAGTATTAGTGTATCAGAATATCTTAAACTACGTTCATAATATTATATTATATTTCCCTCGCCAGCCTTATCTTGCCCATTAACAACTCTTCCATCATCCCTTGTTATTGTTTTTACCTTCTATGCTTCACAAAATATTGATATTAGTTTCCCTGAGAGAGAGTAGCAGAGTTTACCGGTGACGAATTATAACCCCCGATTTCTTCAGGATTTACCCTGTTATGCTTAAATCTATATAATGCAGTAGCGTGGTTACATATTATCTTACATACGCAGTAAGTTGAACTTTACTGAACAACAAAACAATATGTGTAGAATAATTATCCACTCCTTAAAAAAGAATAGAACATAAAGTAAAAAGTATCCAGTTATTAGAAGTTACGATAAAGAGACTAACAATGAATTGTTAGTTTACACCAACTTTTGAGACACCACCATTACCAAATGCTTCTTGGTCGGCTGGACAAGAAGACGTCAGCCAAGTATCCTTAAGAAATAAGAGAAAACGCAAGGGCATTGAGACAACCGGTATGTCAAGCCAGAACCAAAATGTAGGGGCAACCCTTGCGGTTGCCCCTTATCGGGCAGGGGCAAGCCCGGCCCCTACAATGAGAATATTCTGCCAAAAAAAGCATGAATATTTTTGATAAGGTACTAAGGATATCTTAGAGTAGCGGCTTGGAGAAACTGAAGGGTAAAGCTGGTATTTAACAAATCCTCAATACCTCGAAAAAATCTTATCATCCATAGTACTCGGGATTTATCCACGTCCAAGATCAATCGGAAACATCATTAACCAATTCTGCTTT
>PWOA01000001.1 GCA_003564155.1 Candidatus Cloacimonadota bacterium | reverse complement strand
TGAAGCGTCCTAAAATTATTTCTGCCAAGATGATGTTGCTAAAAAACACTAAGGAGGAGACAATAATAATAAAAAACCTTTGCAGACAGTGATGATGCAGGTTGTTGAAGGGGATGATATGCAAAGCAAAAAATATATTTGACAATATAAGCCTTATATTCAATGATTATTCAAAATAAATTTATAATACGGTGTAATGCTTTCATACTAAGCTTCAAGGAGAGATGTCATAATGTCTTTTGAGAATTGCAGAAGGTAATTGGTGGAAGATGTTAGGTTTATTATCGGGTTTAGAATCAATATTTTAAATAATAAAGACAAAGATCTTATTGAAATGATATATCGTGGAATGAGCAATCTTACAGTTACTAAGTTGGGAAAATAAAAGAAAGTATCTTTTAAGATGGATTTAAGCATAAGAAGATTTAAGGTTTGCCCTTTAGGTCTGACAGTTTACTTAGATAAAACGGCTCTTTTGAAATGCCTTTGATAGATATTCATTACAGGTGACCTGTAAATTTAAAATGCAAGAGAACGCTTATAGAAAGCGAAGTATAGAAAATAATATCAAAACCAAAGGAGGTTAAGATGAAGAAGAGACTGCTGTTTTTATTAGTATTGATGGTAGCAGTATTAGTTTTGGTAACGTCCTGTAGAGACAAGAAGCCTACAGAGCCAGATGATGAGGGACCGCCACCGCCGGAAGGTATGGTATTTGTAGAGGGCGGAACCTTTAGTCCTGATGGTGGCAGCTATAATGTAACCTTATCATCGTTTTATATATCTAATTTTGAGGTGACCCAATCGGATTGGACATCTGTTATGGGTGGTATTTATGACGCTAATTGGTCAGACAGGGGTCAAGGTCCCAATCACCCTGCTTATAGGATATCCTGGTTTGATGCTGTTGAGTATTGTAATCGTTTGAGTATGCGAGAGGGTTTAACCCCTGCCTATAGTTATGGAGATGCGGGCACGAACCCTGCCAATTGGCCTGCCGGCTGGAATACAAACCGGGATAATCATACCAATGTGTCCTGCAACTGGAATGCCAACGGTTATCGTTTACCAACCGAAATGGAGCGTGAGTTTGCAGCGAGAGGAGGAGTACCTGCTCAGAATGCGGGTACTTTTGACGATACCTATGCCGGTACTAATGTAGAAGCTGAGCTTGGCGATTATGCATGGTATAGAGACAATTCAAATAGCAGAACTCATCCTGTAGGCACTAAGCTACCTAATGAGTTAGGCTTATATGATATGAGCGGTAATGTCAGGAATTGGGTATGGGATATACGAGCTAATTATCCAACAGGTTCATATAACAATCCAACAGGTCCTACAAGCAGTCCCAACCGTGTGCTTCGCGGCGGTAGCTGGAGCAACGGTGCGACTGGCTGCACTGTTTCCTATCGTTACAACTTCAGTGCTACGGATCGCCACAGCTACAATGGCTTTCGCGTTTCCAGGGTTATCCCCTAACCTTTTGGATTTTTACTTTTTTACCTTTTTCAAGAAACGGTAAGCGAGCAATCCAATGTTTAAGAAAAGGCAGAAAATGTTAGACGCTGCAAAATGCAGGGGGGTGCAGGGGGGAACTTTCCCCCCAGCCGACCCGCGATATATTGTAGGGGCGAATATTATTCGCCCTTTTGCCAAAACAGAAGTTATAAATGATAGACGAATATCATTCGCCCCTACCTAAGGTGAATTATGTATAAGCTAATAGTTTGTCGTTTTAATCGAGATGAAGGTGTATTTGACGTTTTGCAGTGACCCATAGCTAAAAAAAAGAACAACATTTACTTACAGCATAGGCTCCGGAACCCCAGAGCCTATGCCTTTTATTTATCTTCTTAGGACAGCTTAGCGTTTGTGTCTTTGATAGACACTGCATCATCTGTCGTTACGATTATATGATCAAGTAGCTTTATGCCGAGCATCTTACCTGCGTTCTTGATCTTTTCAGTGATTCTAACATCTTCAGGTGATGCATCAGTAGTGCCCGATGGATGGTTATGGGCAACGATTATCGCACTGCTATTTGATAGGATTGCCGGTTTAAACAATTCACGCATTTCAACGGCAGTTTGGTTCAATTGCCCGATGGAGACTATATTCAGAAATGTAGGCTTGTTCTTAATATCTAAGCCTATCACGGCAAATACCTCACGGTCCCTGTCGCCGATGAACTTTCGGAACAGCTCTGCTGCTGCATAATGATTGGCGATTGGTGTGTTGTATTCGAGCGTATGTTCTTTGACGATAGCATAGCGGACAATGTCAATTTTGTGTGTTGCTTCCATAATTAGCTCCTATCATCTTCTATGTAGATAACCTCTCCAAAGGGTGGTATAAATTTACACGTGCTTGAGATCAGCCACAATGTCGGATAGTCAGGCGCTTGTTTCGGGAATGAGAAGCAGTAACCGTCTGTGAAATACAAGACGCATACAGGATTGATATCATCATCTTCGATATATTCATATCCGGGTCTGTAGTCAGTACCTCCGCCTCCTTTGGTTTTTAGGTCTAAGTTATTGACATCCACGGTTTGCGTAGCTGCAACCTTAGAATCTACGTATATCACCTCGATAGTCGTTTCAGGATAAGAGGTCAGAATAGACCTCAACTCGGCAGCGAACATATCTAACTCTTTTTGGCCAACCGAACCGCTGGTATCTATTATCACAGCGATAGTGCCTATTGAGGGCTGATTTAACGCAGGTAGATATATTTCACTATGGAAGATACCGTTTATTCGGTTTAGTCCAGTTATAGTCGTTTTTTGAACGTTCAGTGACGAATCTTGCCAGTATCTCCTGCCAGCTAAGTTTGGGCTGTAATACTTCGGATATTGACCTGTCTAAACTATCCAGCATCTTACCTTGTTGTTATTCAAATCCCTCTTCAGGAGCCATTATAAACTAAGGCCTCTACAAACGTAGAGGCCTTTTTTGATATCTATCAGTAATATCGAACGGTTTTATTGCTTAATCATCAAGTATATGTTGATAGCCATAAAACATATTACTATGAATTGTTCAGTTACAAATTGTTATTGACTTCCTGGAATTAAAAGGATGTCTTCAATTATCATCTTCAAATCCCCCAAAAGCCAATAACAATATAATAATATTACAAATAAGTTTGTTAACCTTGATTATGCAGGGTATTTGCCTTCAACATAATTTTTCAGGTCTTCATTATTCTGATTAGATTTTATTAATAGCATTTTTAAAATGTCCCGCATTGCAATAATACCATGCAAAACATCTTCATCGATTATTGGTAAGTGACGAACACCTTTTTGAGTCATTATTTCCATTATATCACCAATTTTTTCATTACCGGTGATAACAATTAATTCTTTTCTTGGTGTCATAATCTCTTTGACGAGTATATGACCTACGAGATCATCTGTACTCGCCAGCTTTTTCATAACATCACGTTCCGTTAATATACCTTCAACTTCTCCACTATTTTTTTGAACCATTAAAGCACCGATATGATGTTTATTCATCTTATTCACTGCATCCTTAATGGCAGTTTCAGGAGTAACTGAATACACCACGTTATCCCTCACTTTAAAGAGTTCTTGCAATTCTCTGTTCATGCCTCCTCCTTTTTTGTCATAACTAAGCGTTAATACATTGAGATTGATTTGTCCCAATGCGTAATTTTCCATTTCTAAGCAGATTTGATACCTGCTTGACTTGATTACATGTTTTTATAACCGAATAAAATGGTGACTTACTATATAGTATAGTTCAATAGACAATGTTTAGCAATTGTTATTTTGCGTTAAATATTCGTACCAATAAGAAAGACCTTCTCCATTTTTTGTTGAAAGTTCTATAATTTCTATCTGCGAGTTTACCTTTTTTATGTTATCTTTCATCATTTTTAGGTCAATATCTAAATATGGGAGCAAGTCAGTTTTCGATATAATACATAATTGAGAATTTCGGAAAGCTAAAGGATATTTGAATTGTTTATCCTCACCTTCCGCAACGCTAAGGATTACTATATTAATATGAGCTCCAATATCAAATTCTGCAGGACATACGAGATTACCTATATTTTCGACAAACAGATATTTGACTGAAGCTAAATCAATCTCCTCAATTGCTGTTTTTATCCAACCAGCTTCTAAATGGCAATCACCACCAAAAGGTCCGGTATTAATTTGATAAACTCCAATTCCTAAATTATTCAACCTTTCGGCATCTAAGGTATTTTGAATATCACCTTCGATGACAAAAATACTATCTTTAAATTTATTTGCTGTCTTTTCAATGAGGCTGGTCTTCCCTGAACCTGGAGAACTCATCATATTGAGATATAAAATTCCCTGTTTTTCGAGATAATTTCGTAATTCAGATGCTATACGATCATTGATGTCTAATATTTTCTGCATAACTTTAATTTTTTTGGTTTCCATAATCGCAATCCTTTGTTTAATTAACTAATGATTAAATAATGATTATTGATACGTAATAAGACTTAATTAAGTAACTATCCTTTGATTAATCCTTCGACTTATATTAGTTCCCTTCTAATGATTCGATATACATCTCATCGCCTTGAACAAGTTTAGTATCATGTGAATTGCATACTTGACAAGTAAAATTTGCTTCCTCCAAAATTACTGTGTTGCCGCACCGGTTGCATCTAATTATTGGTTCTCGTTCAATAATCTCCAAAACAGCATTATCGAAACCAATAATTTCAAATTTCATGATATTAAAATACATCTGCATTACCTGGAATACAATGTGATGCAATTTTCCGACGACTAGCTTAACTTTCTGAACATCATTTATATTTGCATTTATTCGACTATTATTTGCAATATCGAATACCGATTTTAAAATTGCTCCTTCATGCATATTATTTATCCTTTCGAACATCAATTAGTAAATTATCTTTAACTTCTATTATTGTACGATAATGAAATATTCAAGATAATGACTCATATAACCTCAATTATTTTTCATTCCTAGTTATGAACAAAGTCCCCTTCTTAGAACTAGTAGAGATGTCATAAGTTTTAATATCCCGGAAACCATGTTTTGTTAATAATTTAGCGTATTCATCTTTCGTATAGGTGTATAATGGCATGCCGGTAGTCAATGAAATCCCTAAATCCCATAACACAGTCGTAGGAGGACTAGTCTTGTCATTATCTAATATCCAGTGTTTCGAAACAAATAAACCGTCTACATTGAGGTATTTTTTTGTTTTTATTAAAAGAGGAATAAGCATATCTTCAGGGTAATAAAGACAATCTGAAGCAAAAATAATATCATAACTATTAGTACCCCAGTCATCTTTTGTGAAATCTCTAGCTAGAACTTTGACTTTATCATTCATTTCATATTTATTAATAAATTTTTGAGTAGTTTTTAAAACTGACGGATAATCTAAAACATAACTAATAAGGTTTTCATTCGTCTGTGATAGTATAATAGCATATAAACCATGACCTCCTCCTAGATCCAGAAGCTTTGTCGCATGGTTAAACTCAGGTAATGAACTAAGAATATCACGAACTACAAATAAATTCTCACGTATTGCACTTTCAGCCATTGCCATAGTAAAGTTCAGAAGATTTTTCCCGTCATTGCTATTTGCATTTTGTTTTGTATAAGGTCCATTTTTCACGATATCTGACAAATTTAACCAGTAATCAATTTTCTTTATACGCTTCAACTTAACTATATTACCTTGGTAAAACGGAGAATATTTTGTAAGATATGTTTCGGAAAGTGATGTGTTACTGTAGGTAGATTTCTCCTTTTTAAGCAGTCCTAGAGATACAAGACTGTTCAGAAATTTTACGGTAAGTATTACATTCGAATGAAGTTCATTGGCAATTTCTTCAGCTTTTTTCGGCTGTTTTAAGTGATCAAAGACTTCTAGTTCGACAGCCGAAAAAAGAATAAAATATTTTTCAGCTCCTTGCATAATATCAACTAAAGGTTTAGGATCAATATTCGGCATTTCGGGAAGAGTCTTCATAATCTATCTTTTCCTTGATATTTTCTGTAATCTCAATTATGTTTATGTTTTGTTCTTTATATTTCATTAGACTAGCATATCCTTGGTAAAGGGTCAGAAGCTAACATTCTTAAAGGGCGTAATCCACCTAAAGAAGTTCTTAAATAGACACCGTCTACTTCGTCGGTAACATAACCGATTACGGTAGCTTCCTTACCATACTTTTGTTTTTTTAATTCATTAACTATGTTTTGATTTTCAGAAGGTATAAAGGCAATAAATTTACCTTCGTTGGCCATATAAAGAGGATCTAAGCCCAACATATCACATATTGCAGTAGTTGATTGTTTGACCGGTATGAGCTCTTCTTCGATTATCATACCCAGTCCGATTTCACAGTAGACTTCGTTTAATATGGTAACTACTCCACCCCTAGTAGCGTCTCGAGCAAACTTAAGACTTTTAGTAGTTGTCATAAGCTGTATCAACTCTACCAAAGGTGCACAATCACTGGTAGGTGCAGGATCTAAATCTAATTCTTGACGAACATTTATTATTGCTATACTATGATCCGCCAAAGTTCCATTAACTACAATTTTGTCATTAACTGCAATATTTTTAACAGATAAGTTTGTCTCATTGGATACATAACCGATCCCTGAGGTAGTAATATAGAGACCATCACATTTTCCTCTTTCGACAACTTTAGTGTCACCAGCTACTATTCTTACACCTGATTCATCTGCAGCTTCTTGCATTGAATGTACAATCATTTTAAGATTAGAGATGCTAAATCCTTCTTCAATAATAAAACATGCTAATATATAAGCCGGTATTGCTCCGGACATACTCAAGTCATTGACTGTTCCACATATGGAAAGTTTTCCAATATCACCTCCCGGAAAGAAGAGTGGTTTGACAACAAAAGCATCGGTAGTAGCAACTGTTTTGAGGAGTTGTTGATGCGGAGGGTTTATTTGCACTGAATCATCTAATGAAGGAAGTTTGAACTGGCTGTTGAACACTTCCTTTATTAGCTGATTGGTCAGACCGGCTCCGCTACCATGTGCAAGAGTTATTATATCATTTTTCATAATCAATAGATGAACAACAGCTAAATATTATTTCTATTTTGCTTGTTGCCTTTAATTTCATATCTATGATAGGCTGCACAGCTCCCTTCAGAGGAAACCATACAAGGTCCTATTGGATTATAAGGAGAACAGACTTTATCAAATAATGAACATTCTAATGGGATTATCTTACCTTTGAGAACATCATTGCATCTACATTTATCATTGATTGGGTTAGCGTTAGTATGGAATGAAGTACCGGTATCAACATTAATATTATCTTTAAATCTATCATTTATTCCATATTTTAAATCGTACTTCTTAGTTGCATCAAACATTGAAAACTCTTGCTGCATCTCTAAACCGGAATTAGAGATCCAACCTAAACCTCGCCACAGAGCACCGGTAACTGCAAAGACTTTATTCATAATTAACTTAGCATGTTTATTGCCTGATTTGGTGACTACTCTGCTGTACTCATTAAAGATTCTCGGATGGTCCATTTGTTCTAACAGTTTTTTAATTGCTAATAAAATATCTACAGGTTCAAAACCGGCAACAACCCCTCCTATATTATATTTTTCCGGTAAAAAAGAATATGCTTCTACGCCGGTAATTATGCTAACATGTCCTGGAAGAATAAACGCGTCAATTTCTACTTGTTCATCAGAGATCAAAGCCTTTAAAGCGGGAGGGATAAGTTTAAAATGCGGTAATATGGACAAATTTGTAAGATTATTCTTTTTTGCTTCTAGGGTGATGTACGCTATCCCTGGTATTGTAGTTTCAAATCCAATCCCGACGAAGATTGTTTCCTTTTTCTTTGCTAGCTCAAAAAGCTCAAGAGGCGAATAGATAATCCTTATGTCTGCTCCTTTTGCTTGTGCTTGTTCTAAAGTTCCTAAGGAACCGGGGACACGTAGTAAGTCTCCGAATGTTGCTATAATTACATCTTTTTCTAAACAAATTAAACTGTCAATTAAATCAGGTGAAGCCACACAAACCGGGCAGCCGGGACCGGAGAGAAGCTTAATATTTTTTGGCAAAAGGTCACGAATACCCCATTTACCCAAGGCCATCGTGTGAGTGCCGCACACCTCCATAATTTTCACAGTTTTGTCGTAATCGGCAAGACTATCTACTATTTGCCTTACAATTTGTGGGTCCCGATAATTATTCAAATTCATCATAATATATGGTTGAAGCATTAATATGACTGAGATAATAAGCTTTTCATAATCTCGTCTTAGTTTCCATATTTTTTGCTTCATGTAATAAGTTAATCATTTCTAAGGCATTATCTTCAGACATAATTTCTAAGCCAAAACCGGTATGAATTATAATCCAATCTCCTACTGTAACCGAAGGAATAAAAGTTAAACAAATCTTTTTCTTTATACCTCCCAAATCGACGATGCCCGTTTCATCATCTTTTTTTTCAATTAATTTACCTGGTATGGCTAAACACATATCACCTCTTTCTTTGCTGTAGCGTTATTATCTTTTTTACCGGTATTATGCTACTTATTCTATAAGCAGCTTTTATGATTATTAATTATCTTATTTGCAATAATAGCTTGACCTACCGAAACTGATCCATCATTAGCCGGTAAGCTTGAAGCATAATAGACTTTCATGTTATTTTTTTGCATTTCCGTGAAAAGACCTTGTAATAAAACTCTGTTTTGCATAACTCCCCCTGAGAGGACAACTTTACTTAAACCTGTTTTCTGAGCTATTATATTAACGGCTTCTACGGAAAAGTTTATTATTGTTTTATGAAATTTCAAAGCGATTATATTTTTTGATGTATGGTTTAATATGTCCTTTTTAATTTCCTTAATAAGAGGTATAATATTTATTTCATGATTAGCTATCGTATAGGGATAAGGTTCAACAATATCTAGTGATTCTTTACCACAAAGAAATTCTAAAGCCATAGCTGATTGAGCTTCAAAAGAGATTTCAGTAAATATTCCTATCATTGCTGAAACGCAATCGAATAATCTTCCCATGCTTGATGTTTGATAGATGTTAAAATTATTGGTTATTTGTTGGCTAATTACCTTTTCTTCCAGTTTTGAAATGTCAGGCAAAAAGTCGTTATCTTCTCGTGCATAAGATAGATAAGTAAATGCTATTCGTTTGGGGTATTTTATAGATACATCTCCACCTGCTAAAGGCATATAGTTAAGATGGAATTCTCTATAATATTTACAATAATCTGCAATAAATATTTCTCCGCCCCAAATAGCTCCATCATCGCCATAGCCGCTACCGTCATAAGAAATACCTATAACTGCTTCATCCAAAGCGTATTCAGCCATGATGGCTGCAATATGAGCATGATGATGTTGGGTTTTTATTATAGGGATGTTAAGTGTTTCGGCATAATGGGTAGTAAAATAATCAGGATGCAAATCACAAGCGGCTATTTGAGGTACAATATTGAACCAATTTCGGTATTTTTTAATAGTATTTTTATAAAAATCCTCGGTCTCTTTATTGTTATTATTTCCAATATAAGGTGAAACATAGACCGATCTGTTATTAGTAAGAGCAAAGGTGAGCTTCATTTCAGCTCCGGTACCTAGGGTAGGAATAGTATTAAAAGGTAGAGATAATGGTGTTGGTATATATCCTCGTGATCGCCGAAGCAAGATGTTTTTCCCTTTGTTTACGGGCATCATCACTGAATCATCGTTTCTATTAAGAATTGGGCGGTTATGAGTTAGAAAAAAGTCACATAAACTTGTTAATTTTCTTTCATCAATAGCTATAGGATCATCATTAATATTTCCTGAAGTCATAACCAAGTAAAGGTCTTGATTTTTGAATAATTGATACTGATGCGGTGCATAAGGTATCATAATTCCTAAGTAAGGGTTATGCGGTGCAACAGATTTCGCCAAAATACTTTGTTTGGTTTTAGCAAGAAGGACTATAGGTGCGGCAGAATCTTGCAGTAAATGAATCTCGAAAGGAGAACACTCGACAATATTTAATACATTATTTAAAGAACACATTAAGGCAAAAGGTTTTGCAGGTCTATCCTTACGTTTTCTCAGTTTAATAACAGCTTTTTCATTTGTTGCATCACATGCAATATGAAAACCACCAACTCCTTTAATTCCGACAATTTTCCCATCATTCAATGCTGAAAGACAATTATCTATGGGGTCACCGGAGAGAGGATTCATTTTATTATCTAAAAAATTGAGTTCCGGACCACATTGATGACAAGCGATAGGTTGAGCGTGAAATCTACGGTTACCCGGATTATTATATTCATTTCTACAGTATTCACACATATAAAAATTCTTCATTGAAGTTGTCGGACGATCATAAGGAGTTTTTTCAATTATGGAGTATCTGGGACCGCAGTTTGTACAATTTATGAAGGGGAATTTATAACGATAATCGTTTGGATTTTCAAGTTCTCGGATACAATCCGAGCAGATAGCCAGATCAGGTGAAATATGTGTTGAACCGGTATTTATCTTACTTTGGCGAATTTCGAATACATTGTAGCCATTATCCGGAAGAATCTTTAAAGAGAATTGGTCAATCTTTGCAGCCCTAGGCGTGTTTGTTTGTATTCCTTGAATAAATGCCTCTATAGCGTCATTTGATCCTTCTGCCTCTACCTCAATACCATCGTTAGAATTGAGTACATACCCCTTTAAATTAAGGTTGTTAGCCAGATTAAAGACAAAAGGACGAAATCCGACTCCCTGAACGATTCCATTAATTTCTATTCGCAACATAGTGTTAACACCTGTTAATCTGCATTATTATTTCCTGAGCTTTTTTGTAGATACTTGGAGTCAATTCTTCTCCATAACCTATGTATTCAGGTTGAATTCCCAAGATATAGGTTTTCACAGGGAAAAATTCTGCTAATCTGTTTAACGATATTGTGTGGGTATTAACCGTATTGTCCTGGATAGTATCTAGTGGTACCAACTTACTATATCCCGGTTCTTTATCAAAATCCGTACAATCTACTAAAACTAATATATCTTTTGTAAGCGAATTTATTTTTCCAACATATCTTTCAATTCCACTTTCAACAACTAGCGATTTTATCCGTTCATTTTCCTTGATATTGTCACATATATATACCCCTACGGCATCATCGCTTTTCATACGGTTACCAACACCTACGAATAGGATTGTATTAGCTTTATTATTTAATAGTGACGCTAAATAATTATCCATGGTGTATCCTCCGTATATTGACTTGTTCAGTAATAAAGCTTCAGTGATAAAGTACTTAGAAGAATATTGAGCGTTTTATACTATTTATCAAAGTTTTTTACTTGTAATTGACGATTGCAATTTGGGCAGAGGATGTTGAAGGAGTCTTTACGCTTCAAGCCGTCTCTCAGTTTGACATTTGTATCTCCCGAACCTAATAATTTTAATCTTTCATTTAAAATATTTAGATTAATTACAGAAGAATAGGCGAAAGGACCTAATTTTTCGTGAATAAACCGCATGTGATCTTTTGTGGTAATAATAGCCTCACAGTTATTACATATCAGTAATTCTCTTTCTTGTTTTTCGACTATTTCATCTCTTTTGGTACATGCTAAGTCATAGATCTGATCAGATAATTTTACACCTTTACCAGTGATACAATGTTCTTCACATTGACCACAAAAGATACATTGACCATAATCACGAGTAATTGTTCGTGTACGAGTATTCTTATTATCTTCATTTGTTATTGCATTAGAGGGGCAAACGTTAGCGCATGTTTCACAACCTACACAATTATCTTCATCAACGACAGGCTTCCCACGATAATCAGGAAATGGTTTAAAGTCTCCTTTAGGATAGTTTGAAGTGTACGGTTTTGAAAATAACGAAATAACTGCTTCTTTTACTTCTCGTAATTTTGGATATCTCATCTTTCTACTTCCTTTATCTAAACTAGATCTTTTATTCAGATACTTGATCCGTTATACTAACAGACGAGTAATTATAAATCCGTATTTAATTGTAAAATTACTTTTTAAACTCTTTTTTATAGTCGTCCCTAATAGTCTTATCTGTCATTTTTATTCCGTAAATATATGAACCTCTACTCAGAGCATGAGCTCCTACTGTAGCGGCAAAGAATAATAATGGTATAGCTATAAGAGCTTTAATACCTACTGGCGTAAAACCATAATGAATGAATAAGCTTAATAATATACTACATGTGCCTAAGGTTACACACTTGGTTGCTGATTGCAAACGATTGTATATATCTGGCAGCCTAATTAGACCTATGCATCCAAATAAATCGAAGGTAACACCGATAATTAATAGAGCAATACTAAAACTATTCATCTAATTTTTTCCTTGTTAAATATTTTGCTAAAGTTATAGTTCCAATAAAACTTAAAAGAATCCAGGCGATCGCTATATCAATAAGAAACAGTCTGCCTGTTTTGTAAACTAAGAGAACACAAATTCCTACAACCAAAGTTCCAAAAATATCTATAGCAACCATTCTATCGGCCATAGAAGGTCCGAAAAGGATACGAATAAAGCAGACAAAGCTTAAGAAAATCAGTACATATAATAGGATATTAATCATTATTCAAACACCTTTTTTAATAGTTTTTCAAAACGTCCAGCTATCTTTTTTGTGTAAACATTCGGATCTTGACTACTAACATATATCCAATGAACAAAAAGATGATTATCTATTACATCAACGGTTATAGTTCCTGGTGTCATTGTTATTGAGTTAGCTAAGAATGTCTTAGCTATATCACTTTTTAGAGTACATTTTACTTTTAAAATACCCGGTTTAATAGGCATTTTAGGACTGAGAACTCGATAAGCTACATCAAAATTTGCTTTTAGGCACTCCCATATGAAAAAAATCAAATATACTATACCCCATAGATATCTTAAGGGATTATAGAATTTTTGCCAGTCTTTAAAAAATTTATTCCCAAACAGCATCATAACTACTAAACTGGCAACAATCCCGATTATGATGTTGGCACTATGCAGGTTAAATGTTAGCAACAACCATAACAATAACATACAAATAAATAGTGTTATATATTTCATATATTACTCCTCTTTTATAACAATATTATATACCTATTGCCGATACAGAATATTGGCTCGTTTCTAACAATACGTTTATTGCTGGTGTTAAAAACACTTCTCGGATACTTGGAATTATTAATAGACTCATTAATAAACATAACAAAGCCAGTGCTGTCATCGAAATAGACATACTGACAGGGACCTCTTTAATTTCATTATGTTTTTCATGTGTTTTACCTGCAAAAGCATATTTCAATACTTTAGAGAAAGAAGCAAGAGTGATTATACTTACGATTACCGCAAAGAATGACAGCAGATAATATCTTGCTTGAATAGCGGCAATTATTATGATAATTTTACTGAAGAATCCGTTAAATGGCGGTATCCCGGAAATAGACATTGAAGCAATAAAAGAGGTTGCTGAAGTTATTGGCATTCTACTAGCCAAACCTCCCATTTTTCTAAGGTTTCGCGTTCCGGTTCTATATTCTACAGATCCGGCATTCAGAAATAATAAAGCTTTAAAAATCGAATGGTTCATCAAATGGAAAAGACCTCCTAAGATGGATAAAGCTGCTATTTTTCCATCACCACCGGTTGATAAGATCAACATCCCGATTCCAATACCTAAAAATACATATCCCATCTGACTGATACTATGATATGCTAATAATCTTTTAAAGTCCCACTGTCCTACGGCTAAAAGGACTCCAATAATCATGGATAAGGTCCCTAAAACAGTTATTGTCATTGCAATCTCATAACTTAAAGAAAAAACATTGAAAAACAGACGTATAATAACATATATACCTATTGCTTTAATCAGTACCCCGGAGAGCATTGCCGATATGGGAGATGGTGCTGAAGAATGGGCGTCAGGCAGCCAAGAATGGAAAGGAAACATTGCTGCTTTTAAACCAAAACCGCTTATAAGAAGAACAGAGACAAAGATGTTAAATGTATCGTGTTTAGGAAGTTGTGTAGCAATGTCAGGCATATTTAGAGTTCCTGTAGCCCAATAGAGGAAACCTATTCCGGTTAAGATGATCAACGAAGATACTCCACCTAATATCTGATACTTGAAGGTTGCTTCCAGTTGTTGCTTTTCGATCCCGAAAGCAACTAATGCATAAGAGGAGATCGAAGCAATTTCTAAAAAAACATAGAGATTAAATATGTCTCCTGCGATAACAACTCCATACATTCCAGCTAACATCAACCCAAAAAGAGTATAGAAATTTCCTTCACATGTATACTGTTTTGTATATTTGATAGAATAAAAAGCTACGAATAAACCTACCAAAGATATGATCAGTAATAGTATTTTTGTCAAGCCGTCTATCATCAAGAAAATTGCAATAGGTATATTCGCAACATCCGTAAAACCCCCTACTCTGTAAATCATAGTCTGAGGTTCATGTATTACCAAATATATGGTTAATCCTGTAAGAAATAGTAATGCTAAATTTATCAGATATTTTCCCAAACCAGGTAACCATTTTGCAAAAAAAACCGTTATGAACGCTGTCCCGAGAGGAACGATAATATATAAAGGGATCAATGTAGACATAATTTATCCTTTTAAAGTATTCATTTTTCGTATATCAAATGTTCCGTATTCTTTATATAATCGAATAGCGACTGATAGCATAAGTGCTTTAGTCGCTAGTCCGATGACAATTGCTGTCAAAACCATAGCTTGTGGTAGCGGATCTACAAATAAGGCTTCTTCAAAAGATTCCGATATAATGGGAGCAGTAGCAGAATCTATATAACCGATTAATATCAAAAAAAATAATACACTGTATTCCATTATTGCGAGACCTATGATAATTTTAATTAGATTTCTTTGCATTATGATGCCATACAGACCAACCATAAAGAGAATAAAACATAAAAAGAACAAAATCATTTAAGCCTCCTTATCTTTAAATATAAGTAAGGCGACAAAAATTGAAGAAATGGCTGCACAAACCTCTATCCCAACAAATATATTACCGATCGGTATTATACCACCACTAATCAATTCACCAAATGAACCTCGATGGAGAAAATTGCCAAAAAATACTGATGTTGTTGCTAACAATAAACCTAAAACAGCTAACATTAAAAAACATAATAAAGCTAAACTTTCAGTAAGTTCAAGGTGCCACTTCTCCTGTTGAAGTTTATCTAAAAAGCTTCCATAAGATAATATTTGTAATATAAAGGCACTTGCCATTATAACACCACCGGTAAAACCGCCGCCTGGAGTTAAATGACCATGTACGGTTATATATATACCGAATAGGAAAATAGTCGGTGCCATAAATTGGCATATCTTTTTAACTACTATAGTCATACCTTCAGGGGTCTGATTATCATTACTCATTTTAACTGACTCCTTGTAAAAACAACTAAATCCTCTTAATCTTCATCTACTAACTTTGACATAAGTTTTGTTATTATTAAATCTTCATTTTTTAATTAATATTAATTCTTTTTCCCATATTGCCTTAATACTGTTAATACACCGATAACGGCTGTGAATAAAACAGTTGCTTCTCCTAAAGTATCATAAGCACGAAAGTGAAATAGAATACCTGTAACAATATTAGCGCTACCTGCTTCATAAGCAGAATCTATATAGACGCCGGCCATTCTCATTGTATGTTGCCCAAAATAGCTTAAGACTCCGATTATATGAGCGAACATTAAGAAAAAAACACCTACAAAGATTAACAAAACGACTAAATTCACCAGAGAACTTTTCGTAGTGAATATTTTCTTTTCGTCTTTGTGAGTGGTATTAACGATAACAGCAATCATAATAACTAAGGTTATTATTTCAACGACTACTTGTACTATTGCTAAATCCGGCGCGTACAATAGTAAAAAGGATATCACTAACCCAAAACCTACTATACCGTAAGCCACTACAGCTGATAGGAGGTCTTTAGCATGAAGTGAATAAATAGATCCCAATATCATTAAAATGATCATAATTATCAAATAGATTTCCATGTTATTCCTTACTCCTTATATCCACTGACGAATAATTATTGACATTAAAGCTTTTATTCTATAACAACAAGATTATAAATAGAATTGTTATCCCGGCAAACATCCATGTCATATAGGTGGATAATATACCGGAATGACACCAACTTAACAGTGAGCTGAATCCCAAAACAATTCCTTTCCCAATATAATAGATATCAAACCATTTCTTCTGTGCCTTATCATAAAAGAAGGCAAAGAATTTTAATGCAGCTATTGTTTTATAAAACTCTACCGAAGAATAACTGAACTCTTCCTGCAGTTGCTCACCACCAATGAAGCTGTCACAGGTTCGACGAGTTTTTAGAGTTCCTATCCAATAAATAATAAACCCGACTATTATTGAAATCAGAATTAGAATGGAAACCATTTGGACAGGCCACTCACCGATCCAAGCGCCAGCATCACTTACACCGGTAAAACCGAAAAGTGAAGGGACTATCCAATTGGCTGCAAAGACACCGAAAATTATACATAATAAAGCTAACACAGTTTGCGGTAACCACATTAGGAAATTTACTTCTCTAACTGTTTGTAAATGATCTTTTCTTCTTCCTAAATATATGCCGGAAATAAACTTTACAAAACTTGCTAGTGTTAAAGAAGATCCCAATAAGCTCAATATTAACCAAACCATCCATAATTTGTTAGCTATACCAGGTCCACTGCCAAACTCGATTATTCCCAGATAAATCATCCATTTCGAATAAAATCCGTTTAAAGGTGGAATACCTGATATGGATAGTGCAAACACTAAAGCGGCTAAGAAAGTAAGAGGCATATATTTACTCAAACCACCTAAATCGTCTAATTCTTCTTTACCGGTTCTTTTTTCGACATTCCCAGCAGTTAAAAATAAACCTCCCTTATAGATTGCATTGTTTATCAAATGGAATAATCCGGCAGCGACACCTAAAGGTGTTCCTAAAGCTAGTCCTGTTATCATATATCCCACTTGAGAAACAGCGTGATAACCTAAAAGTTTTTTTAAGTTGTGCTGCACTAAAGCCATCATTACGGCTGTAATAATCGTAATACTCCCAATAATCAAAAGCATTAAGGTAGCCCAAGAAGTTAACTCGAATATATCTAAGCAAATTCTGGCTAATAAATAAATACCTAACAACTTATCTAAAGAAGCAGGTAAAAATGCAGATGATGAGGCTGGAGCATCCTGAGCATAATCAGGTACCCAAGTATGAAAAGGGAATGCACCGGCTTTTGTAAAGCTAGCCACTAAAAGAGATAGAAATGCTATACTTGCCAAAACTCCGCTAGTAGCAATATTTACTGATGATATACTGAGTGAACCTGTCATCCTAAAAATTATACCTATTCCCATAATCAGAATAGAATCTGATGCTCCGATAAGTATTAATGTTTTCTTTGCTGTTGCAGAACTTTGATCATCATGACTTTTTATTAACTTGTAGAGAGTTAGTCCTAACAAGCCCCACAAAGTGACGAAAAAAAGAAGATTATCGGCTAAGACTGCACCAAAAGATGCTCCTATGGTTATTAAAAAGAAAGAATAGTAATTAAACAGTTTCTTCTTTTTGGTTACGTAGGCAATCGAGTAAATTGTATACAGAAAGCCAAATAGCCCTATAAATAATGTTATTAACTTACTCAAGCCATCAAGATTGAGGATCAAAAAACTGTTAATCGCCGGTAGAAATACACAACTCATTTGATATAGTTCTGTAGGTTCTGCTGAGCTGAATGCAAAAAGCGAAACAGATAAGTATAAGGTTGTTCCTGTAACTATCAAAGATAACAATCCTTTGATAAGCTTGAGAGATTCCGGCAGAATAAAAAGTACAATGCCTATTACGATAGGCATAAATATCAAAAATCTAAAGTCAATCATTTTTGTCTCCTTTAGCTCGGATCTCTTCGGTCTTCTTTTGTGATAGCTTTATCAATTCTGCCGCGTTCATCATTTTTTTACCTGTTTTGATGTCATAAACCTGGGTCATTCTTTCCGTACAACAGTAGCAGGGATCCACAGCAGCAGTTGCAATAGCAGCATCGGAAATTGTACCTCCAATACAAGACCTTCTAAAAGTGGTAATACAGTTATAACTGGGTGCTCGTATTTTATGCCGTACGGGACTATTACTTCCGTCTGACTTAACAAAGTGAAAAACTTCACCCCTTGGTGCCTCGGCACGACCAATACCTATTCCAGGCGGTATTTCTTTAACTTTTACTTTAATATCACCTTTGTTTTCTTTTTTTAAAAGTTCTAAACACTGTTTAATAATTGATATTGATTCAAACATTTCCATTAAACGTACTTCTGCCTTAGCAAAGATATCACCTTCTTTAGCTGTGATAACTTTCCAATCTACCATTTCGTAAGCTGCATATGGATCATCTCGACGAATATCAATATCTACACCCGAAGCTCGAGCTGTTGGCCCAATGGCACCAAAATCATGTATATCTTTTGCTGTTAAAACTGCTACTCCTTTAAGGCGAGCATGTATAACCGGATCATCCATAACTGCACCCGTAAGTAAAGATATTTTTTTCTTCGCATCCATTAAAACTTTCAAAAGCTTATCTGCATTCTCTTCGCTAATATCCCGGCGTACCCCACCTATTGTAAACATCGCATAACTGTTTCTATTTCCTGTAATGATTTCAAACATATCAAGAATCGGTTCGCGATATTTCCAAGCCCACATAAAAACTGTATTATATCCTAAAAAATGACCAGCTAAACCGACCCATAGAAGATGACTGTGAACTCTTTCCAACTCACCGACTATAGAACGTATCAATTTGGCTCTAACAGGAATTTCTACACCAGGAATACTTTCGACTGCATTTGCATAAGCAAAAGGATGTGAGGTAGAACAAATACCACAAATCCTTTCTACAACATAAAATACTTGTTCAAATGTTTTCGACTCACATATCTTCTCTATACCACGATGATTGTAACCTGTTTCCCATTCCATATCTACTACTTTCTCACCATCGCAGTAAAGCTTAAAAAACTCAGGTTCTTCTAATAAAGGATGATACGGACCAATAGGTACGATAGTTTTTTTGCCCATTACCTGTCCTCCTGCCTGTATTTTCTTCGATAAGGATATTGATCTTCCGGCCATGTTTCTGCGAATAAGAAACGTTCCGGTTTGGGATGGTTAAGGAATTTAATTCCTAAAATATCCATTATTTCTCTTTCTATCCATTCTATACCATAGACTACTTGAGTCATTGACTCTATCTCAGGTTCATTATGGGGAAGAATAACATTCAAATTCATCAACCAACCCGTGCGGTCATCAGAATAATGGTATATTAACTCATAACCCTGCTTTGAATCCATAGCTGTCACTATTACATAACGATAATTAAGATCATTAAACCAATGATCGGTAATATCCTTTAAAATTGATTTTGGTATATAGACCATTAATCGTTTCTTATTGACGACTTCTAAATAGATGATATCCGGAAACTTATCATGTAATTCTTTGACGTATTTTTCGATATCCATTTTGTATTACCTCTAAAAACAAAATAATTATTCCCTGTTTTTTGATTTCAATAATTTGACAACACCTGCTAACATAGCCTCAGGCTTAGGAGGACATCCGGGGATATAAGCATCTACCGGAATAACTTTATCTAAAGGTCCAGCAAAGTTATAACTTGATGTAAAGATACCGCCGGTACATGGACAAGCTCCAATAGCTATTACCAAAACGGGTTTTGATGCTTGTGAGTATATTTCCAAAACACGAGATTTAGTTTTATTAGTTACAATCCCTGTTACCAGTAATACATCAGCATGTCTAATGCTTCCAACCAATTTCATGCCAAACCGCTCAATATCGTATCTCGGTGTCAGCAAATCGAGTATCTCAATATCACAATTATTGCATGAACCGGCACTTAGATGAAATACCCATAACGATTTTTTAAAACAGAACTCCTTAAGTCCCATTTTCTACTCCTTGCTCATTTGTTGTGAATTTGTAAAATAACATTATTTATATTCCTAATATTGCTAGAATTATACTAATTATTGCAAAAAGATTCATCCAAACCCAGAAAAACTTCATAGCTTGCTCAATACGGACACGAGGGTTGGTGTTACGAATTAAAGATATTAGTAATATGATCAGCATTATCTTCAATATTGACCATAATATATGTATTCCGCTAAAAGAAAGACCAGCAAAGAATAGACCAGTTAATAATGCGGGTAATATCAAAAACATAATATATTTAGTCAGTTTGAATATAGCTAAGATTGAACCTGAGTATTCGATAATAATTCCGTCACATATTTCTCCCTCTCCTTCAGCCATGTCGAAAGGTACAAGACCTAATTTTGCTTGAAAACACATTAAAACCGTTATAAAACCTATGAAGCCGGAAAGACTGCCAATAAAAGCTCCGTTGCTTGTTTGAAAAGCAATGATTTCCGAAAGACTAATTAACATCCCTGATTGAATGATGACGGATATTAGGACTAATAAAAAAGGCAGTTCGTAACTCAACATCAACTTCATCTCTCGTGAAGCTCCAACAGCCGCTAAAGGATTACCGGAAGCTAAAGCGCCAATTACATAAGTTAATGAGGGAATGTTTAGCAGGTAAACTATAACAATGATATCCCCCGTAAATCCCGTCTCAATACCCAATACGGGTAACATAATGAAAACTGCGGAAATAGTCGCTCCAAAAAGAGCAAATAAAGGAGTTAAAATAAAAGTTGTTGCTGAACCTCGCAAAGGAACGACTGTTTCTTTAGCTAACAATTTTATCACATCATATAAAGGTTGCATAAACGGTGGACCCTTTCGAAATTGTACCCTGGCTGTAATTTTTCTGTCGACCCAACTAATTAAACCACCAACCACAGTACAAAATAATAATCCCGGAAAAATTAAAAAGTAAAATATCTCAATACCCATTATCATCTCCAAATTAATGTTAGCTGTGTTAGCAAAAGCTTGATAATTACTTAATGTTATAGTCTTTTTTTATTTATATCATATTGTCCTTATTATATTTCTATCAACTACTCTTTAAGATCTTCCCACTTAAGATCCTTAATCAAAATTTTATCATTTAATTTATAAATATGATCTTCACTCATAGGTTCTTCCCATGTATAAGTAATTGCTCCTTCAGGAGCTGAGTTCATACATTTAAGGGGCTTTGAATCATCTTCGAAGTCACATAAGTCACATATAGATTTCTTATCTGTTATTATCCGATTAGACAATGTTCCGAAGGGACAAGCTGCAACACAAGATTGACAACCTATACATAGATTAGTAGCACGTTTTAAAATATCGTCTTCATCTTTTTCTAAAGCTTCTTCGGGACAAACATTAATACAAGGTGCTTCTTCACAACGACGGCAAGTCACCATCATCATTGCCTGTTCTATAATGTCTTTCATGCCAATGTTGTCAGGATGAAAGTCATATGTGCATTCTCCGTAGTTATATTCACCATTATTGGCTGTACCCCTAAATTTAGCTAAATCAATAAGAATCTTCTTGCTCATAAGCTCCTTCTTTGATTATCTTGTGATACAATAAAACATTAGTAAGGTGGGGAAGTTGAAAGAAAATAGCTATAAAAATAATTGCGATTTTCTTTCAACACTAGTCATTATACTATCCACCTTAACATTATTACTTATAGTTTTTATTATTAGAACATGACAATTTTAAACTCAAATCCATAAATTAGGCTCGTTTTTTATCTCTTCATACGTAAATACCGGTCCATCTTTACATACAAAAAAACTTCCCATAGCACAATGACCGCATTTACCTAGTCCACATGACATATTCTTTTCCATTGAAAGATAGATTTTATTCTCAGGATAACCCATCTCTATAAGCTTGAAAGTTCCAAACTTCATCATTATTGGTGGACCGCATACTACTGCTATAGAATTAGGAACATCAATTTTAACGTCATCAAGCAGAACAGTTACTACTCCCACCCTTTCTGTCCAAGTATCATCTGCTTTGTCGACACTTCGACGTACTTCAAATTTTGGTGTTTCGCGCAGCTCGGTTATGTATGGTTTGTAAATACAATCTGCAGGAGTTTTAGATCCATAACAAAATGTAACTTTTCTTATTCTGTCAGAAACGGCTTTTAAGTTATATAATAATGAACGTAGAGGGGCAAATCCGCAACCTCCTCCCAATATCAGCACTTCTTTATCATAAAACTCTTCTAAAGGATAACCCCTTCCATAAGGTCCTCTAATTCCCATGTACTCTCCAATTTGCATATTATGCATTTTGTCGGTAACATAACCCGCTTTCATAACTGTTACCTCCAGCTGCTTAGTATCTAAAGGAGACGATGATGGGGTAAAAGGTGCTTCTCCCACTCCATCTATTGTTAGTTCGATAAACTCACCAGTTTTGAACGAAA
This sequence comes from Candidatus Cloacimonadota bacterium, assembly GCA_003564155.1. Lineage (GTDB taxonomy): Bacteria > Cloacimonadota > Cloacimonadia > Cloacimonadales > PWNZ01 > PWOA01. The sequence continues at coordinate 19,073 of PWOA01000001.1, read as the reverse complement.
ACTCCTCTTCAGGTACTAAGACTAAAGTCTTTATCTCAGGAGATTCTTCGATTACTTTAACAAGCTGTGCTTTTATTGGTTTATAAATGTTATTAGTTTGCATATTGTTTATCCTAGTCATTATTTGTGTTTAGATAGGTTATAATAACATATAATTACTTAAAGGATTCTAAAATGAGTTCGTTCTTATCAATTTTTCCAATACAAGCATCAATACACCTGCCACAACCTGTGCATGCTAATGCCTTAAACATGTCGGGCTTATAGCAATATTTACATAAATAACGATACTTGAAACGTTTATTGAGATAATGTAACGGATCTTCTCCGGCTGCAACTCTTGCAAAACCGGGATATTGGCATACATCGACACTTCGAACTTTTTCAAAATGCTCTTTATCTATAAGTAAAAAACAATGACAAGTAGGGCAGATAAAAGAACAGGCACCGCAAGAAACACATTTATCAGAATATTTATCCCACAGTTCTTCGCTACTTTTCTCAATACTAATACGAGTGTTTTTCTCGTCAGGAAGATTTTTATTTTGATTTTGAAGATTGTTAACTACATCTTGTCTTTTTGAAATGATTGTTTCCGGTATTGTATCAACTGATTTGTTGTCAGTAATTTTATGCTTTTTTAATAAAGACTCCCCTTTATCGCTCATTGGACACAAATATATCATCCCATCCGTAATAGACATTGACACATCGCAATTTTCTTGAGGGTATGGCTTTAATGAATAAGATGTACAGTGACAGCTTTTTTTGTAAGTATAACAGTCTTTACCAAAAATAACCGTATTATCACGGTTCTGCTTATAGCAAGGGTCAATATAATCATCGTCTAAATAAATATTGTCCAATATGTTCAATGCTGCTAAATCACAGTTCGGTACTCCAATTACTATACGAGGTTGGTTTTCTTTTATATTCACCACATTCTCTTTTATTGGAAGATAGAATGTCTTTAACGGTGTTGTTGGAGTGTTACCATTATAGTATATCGAATCAATTGTCTCTGCCGTTATTTGTTCATAATCATATGATTCTGTTTCTGTGTTTTTGACAGGTGCATATAATTCATATTCAGATAAAAACCGGTTTAGATGTTGTGACCACTCTGTTTCCGCTACAATATAATATCTCATAATTCATCCATTATGTTTAGCTCTATCCTAAGAGCGATATTCTAAGGTTAATAACTTTCTACACAGATGACTATCAAATGATATAATCCGCAACTTGTTAATAGTTAATTATAGTTAATCAAAACTAAGCTAGTGGAATCAACTGTTGTAAATATTGCTGAATGAGATAATGATTGGATAAAACAACTTATTAAGGATACTGAATATCTATGAAGATCGTTAGCATAATTAAATAGAATGATCAAACTACTGTCCACCATCGAAAGTAAATGCAGCTTATTGTGACCGCGACTAACAACACCACTTCTCATTATTCGCTCCTTAAACGGTGATATTTTTAGTTAATAATCACTTTCAGAGGCGATAAAAAATCCCCTAAAATCAAAATTCGATTTTAAATTAGAAGATACCCTTTTCTAACTTGTTTGCTAATAAGTTTAAATCCGTTAGTTAACTAACACCTTAATAAACACACTTAATATTTTAAACTCAAGATTAATAAAAACAGATAATAAATTAATCCAATTAAACGACCATTTCCAAATTTAAATCATCTTTCGATAAGTCTAAATCAACTTTTGCCAACTAGTCATAGTATGTCAAGATGTTTGTTGAAATATTCGATATTTACTTATTGTTGAATGAACTCAAATGCTTATGTAGACAGGTATCGAGAAGGGTAATTTTTTTTTCAGTATTTCAATGAGAGTCTCATGGCGGAATATATAGGAACTATCATCAGGTAATTAATGACAAAGGTGTATAAAATGATTATTTTATAAATAATGTTCCAGAAGTACAAGATGATATAATTGAATATGTAATCATTCTTTATCAAATTATAACGTTCTAATTCACCGGTAATTTACATAGCTACAGTGCTTTTATGCCAGGTTAACTATGTATTTAATAAATTAAAAGTTATTACAACGAAATATGTTCTTGCGAATATTGTAGTTGACAAATATTTAAGCAGCTATTCTTTTGGTATGTATTGATTATTATTTAATCATTGAGCATTCAATAACACGGATTTCGAGTAACAAAACGGGAGGATAAGATTATGTTGAGGATGTGTTTAGTATTACTGATTGTAGTGGTAAGTGTAACTCTTTGTGCTGATTGGCAGTATCTTGGATTATCAGACTACAGTATTTTTAAGGTTAGGCTAGAAAACGATTATATTTATGCAACTACAGATAACGGATTATTCCGAAAAAACATCACTGATCCGGATACTGTTTGGGCTAATTTAGGTTTTGAGGAAACTTTGTTAGGTGGTTTATTTGTTGTTAACGATAGTACATATCTGGTCAGTATAATTGATGCTCAGGAAGAAAAATACATTTACAGAACTGATGATGGAGGTAGGAATTGGGTCAATTTTCAGAATGGAGTTAAGTTTAAAGGTAATCTTATAATCAGAGATTTCACAGGTTTTTTTAATGATGAAGAAATAATCTTAGCAAGTGGGAATGCTTCTGTTATTAGATATACCGATGATGATGATGAGTGGGATCTTGTTTATGGTGCATGGCATGATATGGGAATGGGAATTCATTTTCTTCATATTGATCCTAACAAGCAAAATGTAGTTTGGGGAGGTGGTGAGACGGCATTTTTTGCACCTTTCCTGATTATGTCCGAAGATTACGGAGAAAACTGGAAACAGATAGATATAGATGCTTCCGGCGATAATGCATGTCATATAATAGCTATTGATCCCAATAATAGTGATGTTTTATATGTCGGTATGGAGGGGAGAATTATTAAATCGGTCGATGGCGGTAAAGAATGGGAAATAGTTTTTTGTGTATGTGATGAACCTGAATTAAGTTATGATTTTTGGGGACTAGCAGTTAGCAAACATAATTCGGATATAGTATATGCCACCGTTCATACACGAAATGTCTATCAACATATTAAAATACTGATAAGTTACGATGCAGGTAAAAATTGGTCGATAATTAAAGGTGACTTCGGACGCTACATGACAATGAGTATGGATTACAGATTTCTAGAAGATGCAGATGAACTCTATATTGGTACTATAGGAGGAGGGGTGTTCAAGTTTCTAAATGATAAACGATTAAAACCATTTCCAAATGCAGCAAGTAATCCTTATCCTGAAAATAAAGCTATGGACATTTCTGTTGAGTTAGATCAGCTAAAATGGAGTTATGTGGTTGATAGTCTTTATATTGATCCTATAGGATTCAAGGTATATTATGATAAAAATGAAGATTTTGATAGAGATGAATATTTATGGGTCGATTATGAGAAAGAGCAAATTGATTATTGGATATCAATACCTATAGAGCTTTCATATTCGCAAACATATTATTGGCAAATTATTCCAACAGCTGCTGATAAATATGGAGATAAAGAAGAAAAAATGATAAAAGATGCAGTCAAATGTCCTTTATGGTCATTTACTACTGAGATAGAGACTTCTATCGGTGAACTACAATCACAAACAGTTACCGAGTTAAAAATGAATTATCCTAATCCTTTTAATCCTAACACGTTGATTAAATATAGTTTACATGAAAAATCCAGTGTGAAAATTTTAGTTTATAATATCGATGGTCGTTTAGTCAAAAGAATCTACCATGGAATGCAAGAATCAGGTACTTATACAGTTAATTGGGATGGTACCGACGAAAGTGATAGTCCTGTTTCTTCCGGGATTTATTTTTACAGATTAAAAACCGATACACATGTATTTACCAATAAGATGGTACTAGTAAAATAGCCTTTAAATCAAATAATGATATAGAATCATTAGTGGCTTGAAACATTCGAGAGTTAATATTGGTATAGCCCGAACCTAATTATTGTCAGATGAAAAAGTTATATTGTGGCAGGGAGATTTATCGTGAAAACGCTTCCTTCTCCTAAAGTACTTTTAACATATACATGTCCATTATGAAGTAGAGCTATATGTTTTACAATAGATAATCCCAAACCTGTACCTCCATATTTTCTTGAACGAGATTTATCTACTACGTAGAATCTTTCAAAAATTTTTTCAAGTTCTTTGGAGGGCATACCGCAACCCGTATCGCTAACAATAATTGATACGTAAGGGTCATTGTTTTTTACTTCAACAACTATTTCTCCTTGTTCGGTGTATTCCGAGGCATTATCTAAAAGATTAGTAAGTAACTGCTCAATTTTAAAGCTATCAGCCATTACATCAGGTAAATTATCATTTGAAATCAATTTCAAAGAAACCGGTTTTGTAGCCATCTTTCTTCTAAATATTTTTATAACATTATTCATTATAGGAGTTATTTGGATTGGTTTTAATTCCAAATTATCGCCTCTTTCCAGCCTTGATAAAGTTAAAAGGTCATTGACAATATTTATTAATCTGCCGATATTTCTTTGAATGATAGTCAAATATTCTTTTCCTGTAGGTGTTACCTCGCCTTCCAATGTCTCAATAAAACCTTTAATCGATGTTAAAGGTGATCGGATTTCATGAGATACATTGGCAACTATATCTTTTTTTATTCTTTCAATTTTTTTTAACTCACTTATGTCATGAAGTAATATTAGAACTTCTTCTTCGATTGTTACCAAACCACTACACAGATAATGGATATTATTAATTATAATTTCTTTCGAAAGATTTTGCTGAGTGTTGATAATTTCACTAATATAATGTGAAAGTTCAGGAGATTGAATAACTTCCCAATAGATTTTATTAATAACTTCTTTCTCTTTAATAATAGATTTAAAGCTTTTATTTGCTTCAATGATTTTATGGTTTTTATCTATCAAAAAGAGCCCTTCTTTCATTGAAGTTATAATTGTATGTAGAGAATTTTTTTGATATGTGAGTTGATCAACCAATTTGTTTATGCGAAAAGCCATGTCATTAAATGCTCGTATTAGATAGCCGATATCGTCATTATTACGAGAAATGATATTGACATCAAAATCTCCTTGAGACATTTTATTTACTGCTGTGGTCAATTCTTTGATTGGTCTGGTTAGCCGATAAACGTATAAATATATAATACACAAGGAGATTAATAGTACAATAATACTTATAAGGTATATTCTTGCTTTCAATGAATTGATAAGAGTATCTATTCTATCTAAATAAATACTGACTCTCAAAACTGCAATCAAATCCCCTTGCTTACCAAATAATGGGATGGCACGATAAAGCATATCCGATTCGATTGTTGTGCTATATCTGATGGATTCGCCAACTTTTTCCTGAAGAGCATCGACAACCTCTTTTCTTCCGGAATGATCATCCATAAGAGTGATGTTTTCGTCTGAATCTGCAACTACTTCTCCATTCCGTTTGATAACAGTTATTCGGTAATTAACCTTATTGCTGACATTTTGGATATATTTTTCAAGTTGCTCGTATTCATTGTTAATTACATAATTGCTTACAGGTTCGGATATCGAGTAACTAATGTCATCTAAATAGTCTCGAACACTTTCCAGATGATAACTTCTAATAAGTCTGTGAGATATAAGCAAGATTGACAATACTAAAATGAGAGAAATGATAATAAAACCGGCTACTGTCTTTAAGAATATAGTACTTTTCATGATGCCTCAGGTAGTCAATTAATGTTTATCCAATTAAAATTACGTAGTTAATTCTCATCGATTTTATACCCGATACCTCGAACGTTATGAATGTATTTACCTGCTTCACCGAGTTTTTTTCTTAGGTGATTTATATGAACATCAATTGTTCTGTCGATAACGATCTTATCGTGACCCCAAAGATGATTTAGTATTTGCTCTCTAGAAAATACCCAGCCTTTTCTACTAGTTAATAGTTTCAAGATCTTGATCTCAGTATTCGTTAGGTTCACCGGATTCCCGCCAATTTTTACAATGAAACGCTTAGTATCGATTAACATATTGGTTCCTACTTTTATTAGTACCCCTTGAGGTTCTAAGCTTTCGCTTCTTCTTAAGACCGCCTTTACTCGAGCGACTAACTCACGGGGTGAAAAAGGTTTGGATATATAATCATCCGCTCCCATTTCTAAACCTAATACTTTGTCGGTTTCATCACCTTTGGCTGTCAGCATAATTATTGGAATACGATTTAACTCGTCATCATTTCTCAGTGTCTTACAAATTTCCAAACCATCGGTAAACGGAAGCATTAAATCTAAGATTAACAAATCGGGCATTCTTTCTCTTATAGTATTTATTAAATCTACTGTATCTTCAAATGTTTTTGTGATAAACCCTGATTTTTGCAGATGTAAATCAACTAATTCTAAAATATCAGGTTCATCGTCAACTATATAGATAAGTTTACTATTCATAAAACATCCTTAAATAAATGTGAGTATAATTAAACTACACTTTATATTGTCAACAAGTAATTTAGATGTGAGGATAACGACATGTCGTCAAAGAAGTCAAACTCCATAAGGTTAATGAAACTTGACTTCTTTAAACGAACGATTATTGTACTACTTCTAAAAATCCATTCTTAATTGTGTCCCAAAGTATAATAAACTACCTTGACTTTGACCATTTCTATTTTCCATCCTGTCAAGTAATCCGATTTCGGGGCTTATTCTAAACCCATTTCCTATATCATATCTGATTTGACCGAAAGCTGCCATCGCAGAATCTGTATCTTCAAACATGTCGCTATCCGACATCGTATATGAAGCACCCATTGTGAGAAGGGTTTTACTGCTCATTTTATACGACAATTCACCAAAACCACCCATCGTAATTACATTGATCATCTCATCATTAACAGCATCCCAAAGGGCTTTATTGTAGGTCTGTGAACCTAGACCGTAGTTTCCGGTATTTTGACCGTAATTCCCATGAAGCTTGATACCAATATCATCGAACTTCATATCTAATAATAAACCGGCTACATAAGACATAACTGTTTCGTCAAAATTTCCTGCATTATCATCATATTGGTATGTGTTCAGCCCAAAAGCTCCATGCAAAGTCATATTATCGGCAATTTCTCCTTTATATCCGAAATTTACCTTTGGTAACAATATGTTTTTATCTTGACTGTAGTTATGATCACCAGGAACTTCAATATCTGTTAATTGTGGTTGAACTAAGGCAAATGCAAAACCATTATCAAAATCAAATCTCATTTGAGCTCTACGGCTATTATCAATAGCACCCCAACCGACAAAATTGTTGTCGGAATTCCAACCCATCGTACCTGTTTGAGTAAGCATGGTTCCATCCTGACCTATCAAGATAGTGTAGCTCCCCATATTATAGCTTGCCCATAAAAGTCGAATATTCCCAGTTCCTCCAAATTCGATTCTACCATTTTTATCTCCTTCTTTGAATCGTGCTCCAAAACGACTGTTACCTTGTAAAAAATATTTCATGTTAAATGAACCATCGGGTAAACCACTCCAATCTTCGTCTTCGTTTTCATACCAATAACCAATTCTTGCACTGCCATAAGGGGTAAAATGTGCCTGTCCGCTCAATGAAACACTCACTAAAATTAATATTGCTAATGATGCAACCAATATTTTCTTCATCTTCTTTTCTCCTTTTTTTCGGTTTATAACTCAATTTTTGCATAGTTATACAGAAACTTAGTTCATTTATCATAAAGGTTTTGTTAAGATATCGTTAAAATCGAAGCGAGATTAGTGAAAACAAATTCAGACTTGATTATTATTTTGTCATCAGCTTAGTACTCTTGATGCGAAAGGTAGTACTTTTTATACTGCTGTAACAGTTGATTTATTTTGGTTAATAATTTTTAAAGACTATATTTATAGTATGGATAGTACGAATAAAGATATTGACATCGAAGAATACTTTGATCTTGTTAAATCTTTAGCAGCAAAATATGTATATTTAGGGTTGCAGTTCGATGATTTATATCAAGAAGGGGTAATCGGCCTGTTGGAAGCGAAAGAACGCTTTGATAACAGTCGTGGAGTTGCTTTTACCACTTATGCAACTTTCTGGATAAAAAAAAGGATTCTTGGTCTTGTCGATAAGGAGATGAAAGAGTCCGGAAAAAATGTAGTCTATAACGAAACACTTGATGCCGTTAAAAATGATTCAATTGATCCGGTTGTTGAAAATTATCATAATGATTCCCTTAATAATAAGATAAATATACCGGAAGAATTTCCTGAAGATGAAAAAAAAATCCTAGATCTATACTTTAACCAGAACAAGACACTAACCGAGATATCTTTGTTATTAAATATTTCAAGAGAAAAAGCAAGACAGATTAAGCAGAAAGTTTTAAGAAGAATAAGATCTAAGTCTGATATTACTAAAAAGTAATCACTAATAATACGTAGGAACTATAGTGGTCTTAATAAATTCGCACTTCTAAACTTAGACAAAGTTCGCTTGTATTTAGTCGTAGTTATTACTTGGCAAGTTAAAACTCATTTATTATAATAGTGAATCAAATTTGCAATTACGGAGTGTTCAGATGTTTTAGATACAGAGCTTATCGGCGATGGAAAGATGATGTAATAATTTGTTCATAATTAATCTGTGTAATAGCTATTTGGTAGTTCAATTTTCACTAATCGAAAAGGAGGATATAATGTTTTTAACCATTTCAGCACCAAAAAATGAACCGGTATTTAAATATTCACCCGGATCTAATGAAAGGTTATTGTTACAACAAGCGCTCAAAGACTTGAGTAATGATCGAATTGAAATCCCCGCTATAATTGGGGGGAAGGAAGTTTTTACAGGGAAAACCAAAGATTGTATAGAACCACATAACCATAAAAGTGTATTAGCCAGATATCATACAGTAAGAGAAAAGGAGATTTCACAGGCAGTTGATATAGCTGTCCGGGTTAGACATGAATGGGAAGAAATGACATTTTACCAACGCTCGGCGATATTCCTTAAAGCTGCTGAACTACTTTCAACCAAATATCGCTACCTATTAAATGCCGCTACCATGTTAGGCCAGAGCAAAAATGTTCATCAATCTGAAATAGATGCTGCTTGTGAGTTAATAGATTTTTGGAGATTTAATCCGTATTATGCTCAAAAAATATATGAACAGCAACCACTTATATCACCGAAAGGAGATTGGAATTTTACGGACTACAGAGCGTTAGAAGGTTTTGTATTTGCAATTACCCCGTTCAACTTTACCTCGATTGCAGGAAATTTGCCAACTGCTCCGGTCTTGATGGGGAATACGGTAATCTGGAAACCTTCCGGGACGGCGGTATATAGTGCCCATTTTATTATGCAGATTTTGCAAGAAGCCGGTTTACCTGATGGAGTGATAAACTTAATTCCCGGATCAGGATCTGAGATTGGTAACATTGTTATAGACTCACCACATCTTTCCGGAATACATTTTACAGGCAGTACTCAAGTGTTTAAGCAAATCTGGAAACAAACTGCCAACAATATCCACCAGTATAAATCATATCCCAGAATCGTTGGTGAAACAGGCGGTAAAGATTTTATCGTAGCGCATGTCTCTGCTAATATCAAAGCTTTAGTTGTAGCCTGTCTTAGAGGTGCTTATGAGTATCAAGGACAGAAATGCAGTGCCGTATCAAGATTATATATACCAGACACTATATATGATAAATGGTTTGAACAATTCAGTGATATGTTAGCTACAGTTAAAATCGGTCATGTTAAAGATTTTTCCAATTTTATGAATGCAATTATCGATAAAAAGAGTTTTGATAAAATCAAGTCTTATATAGATTATGCTCGAGAATCATCAGAAGCAGAAATTATTTTAGGTGGAACGTGTGACGATTCAGAAGGATACTTCATTGAGCCTACAGTCATAAGAACATCTAATCCATACTTTAAGACTATGCAGGAAGAGATATTCGGACCTGTTCTTACGGTTTATGTTTATCCGGAACAAGAGTATCAAGAAATCATGAAATTATGTGACAATACCTCTCCTTATGCCTTAACCGGTTCCATCTTCGCCCGGGATAGGAAAGCTATTTGTATGGCATACACAATACTACGTCATAGTGCAGGCAACTTTTATATTAACGATAAACCTACAGGTGCAGTTGTGGGCCAGCAGCCTTTTGGCGGTGCAAGGTCATCCGGTACCAATGATAAAGCAGGTTCTGCAATGAATCTTCAAAGATGGATTTCTGCTCGATCAATCAAAGAATGCTTTGTTCCTGCTGAGGATTATCGATACCCATTTATGGATTAGTCATTGAACTAATGGTAATCCAATAACTAAAACTAATTAAGATATTAAGGTCAATAAATAGTATAACTGAAAGATATATTATAGATAAAGCGAGTAAATATTTACAGCGGTTATGCAATTTTCAACCCGATAGAAGGACAGGTTCTCAAGGTAACAGAGAGGCGGCTGATTACTGTGCTGAATTATTATCTGATTGTTGGGTATAAAGTGGATAATACCCCCTTTGAAACGCTAGATCATATAGCAATAAGGGCGTCTCTGGTAACTATGCAAAAGGATTTTCCAATCTACATAAGTCCACATTCTTTAGATTGTGATGTTAAAACTAATCTGGTTTGCGTTTCAAACATCTAAGAGCTAGAGAACCTGTCTTGTCGGGGAAAGACCTTATTAATGAAAGATGAAATTTGTTCAGAACAGTTAATGCCTAAAAACTTTAAGTTTTATAATCCTGATCATCATAAGAAAATATATTCACTCGTCGAAGAAAACAACTTGCAGCAATTATTACAGCTACTTTACTTCCCGGTAACCGTAGGCGTTTTATATCCCTTCCCTCTATTTAATGACGGTGATTTCAAGATACGGTCCGCTTTAGCACTGATTAAACCGGTAATGAGATAGCTGAATATTGTGACCGGTATTTTCATCTCTTATTACAAGCAAAAAGAATCTCTTCTCAAGCTAACAATATAATAGCTACTAAAAAAAAGTTAATGACAAGATTGTTTTCTGCAGTCATATTGATACATACAAGGCACTCCCGGTGCTACGGATAATGCTTCAGATGTGGTAGTCCAACTCTTGCTGGCAGAGATGCTGAAAAAGTAGCGACTACATATAATCTCGAGATCTTTCTTTTCAATGGAGAAAATCATTACAGTGCCGGTGGTCAGATAGATTATTTGAATCGTTATGGTGCAGAAATTGGATCTGCCGTATTAGCTGTTAATATCGACGGAGCAGGACTCAAAGAAGGAGAAACTGCCTATTCATTTTATGGATTTAATGATAAGTTAAGCAGTATAGTTCAATCATCATTACAAAAACATCAGGGTTTGACCTCCGGAGATCCATGGTATAGTGGAGATCATTACCTGTTTATACAACATAAAATACCTGCATTAGCCTTAACATCGGAACATATACGCAAAATTATGAAAACAATTACACATAATAAAGATGACATGTTTGATATGGTAGATCCGGTGAAATTGGCTGAAATAGCTGTAGCATTAGAAGATATTGTATACAGTCTTGACAGTTATCTATTAGACCAACAGTTAATTTATTTCTTAACACAATCCTAACAATAAGGTTAACGGCAATTAACACTAATTTCATATAACTATTTGAACTAATTGATCAAAAGGAGTTAATAATGAAATTAGTAACTAAGTTTATTGTGTTGGCTTTAATGTTAACTGTTTTGTTTGGAGCAAACCTCCAAGCACAGAGAAGAGTTGAATTGTTAGGTGCAGGAGCATCATTCCCGGCTCCCTTAATGACTGCCATGGCAGATGAGTATCGTGATATTACTAATCGCAGGGTGACAATTAATTATCAATCCATCGGTTCTGGCGGGGGAATTCGTCAGTTTTCCGAGCAGACTATAATGTTTGGTATGACTGAAGCATTTCTTTCTGACGAGGTAATGCGAAACATAGAGCGAAATACCGGTGGCAAAGCTTTTAATTTACCCATTACTTTGGCAGATGTAGTTGTAACATATAATATCCCAAATATTGAAAAAGGTCTGATATTTGATGGTCCTCTTTTAGCAGATATATTTTTAGGTAAGATAACCAGATGGAATGATAGACGCATATCTGCTCTCAATCCCGGTGTAAGGCTCCCCAGGCTTCCTTTACAAGTCGTTCATCGTTCCGATGGATCCGGGACTACCAATCTTTGGACAAGTTATTTATCAAAAGTTTCAAAGGAATGGGAAACAAATGTCGGTTTCGCTACCAGTGTTAATTGGCCAACAGGTGTGGGTGCAAACGGAAATGAAGGTGTTGCTGGAATTGTTGCTAGTACCCCCGGAGCTATTGGTTATAACAGCTTCTCTTATGCTTTACTTAATGATATGAGTTACGGATATTTAAAAAATAGTTCGGATAATATTATCCCGCCATCCTTTGATGCTACTTCTGCAGCTGCTAACATTGAGCTTCCTGAAGACACGAGGATTCTTTTCACAGATACACCAAATCCTATTGGTTATCCTGCTGCAGGATTTGCTTGGATGCTATGCTATGAGAATATGGAACAGAATAACTCAATAAATTCGAAACAGCAAGCAGAAGAATTGATTAGATTCATTATATGGGCGATAAATGAAGGGCAGCAATTATCAGAACAACTTGGCTATGCAAAACTTCCAACAGCTGCGGTAGAAAGAAGTAATGCTATGATCCGCCAGATGAAATGGCGCGGTGAACCAATCGGTAGAAATATACTTGATAATGAGTAAACCTAAGGATTGAGTTAATTAATAAATTGATCATCTGGCCATTAAACTCTAATCAGGAACCAAAATCCTCTTAGTTTAGTGGTCAGATTAATTAGCAAGAGAGAGATTATGGAACAAAACTATACAAAAGAACATGCAACTAAAGAACTGTTAACAAAAAATAGATCAATTCTATACAGATCTTTTGGTGACCGTTTATTCTCGTATTCTGTATTTGGTCTTGGGATAACAGTAATACTATGTACTGTTTTGATGGCTTTAGTACTCTATGGTGATGGTGCTGAAGCTATAAAAAAGTTTGGTTTCTTCGGTTTTTTGACAGGAAGAGTATGGGACCCGGGTATCACGATGGAGTTTGGCGCATATCCTTTTATTCTGGGTACTCTGATAACAAGTTTGGCTGCGTTAGCAATATCTTTTATACCGGCAATCTCAGTAGCGATTTTTACAGCAGAATATTCTCCCCGTTGGTTATCAAGTATAATTGATAATTTGGTAAACCTTATTGCTGCAGTTCCATCTGTTATCATAGGACTATGGGGTATTTTTATTTTCGCACCTTGGATGAGGGATACATTTTATACCCATATTTATATGTGGTTTCTGGATCACTATCCTACAATGCTTCCAATAGTTGGTAATCCCATTGGATATGGTATGACAACTGCAATTTTGATCTTAGCGATGATGATAATACCATACACAACTGTTATTACAGTTGATGCAGTAAAAAAAGTGCCTAAAGAACAGAGAGAAGCAGCATATGCTCTTGGAGCTACAAAATGGGAAGTAATTCGTATGGCGGTTTTACCATATGCGAGAGGAGGAATATTAGCAGGAGTCATGCTTTCTTTCGGAAGAGCTATAGGAGAAACAATGGCAGTTGCAATGCTTATTGGGAATAGAAACAACTTACCTTTTTCGATTCTAGGTCCAGCTTCCACTATGCCTTCGGTTATTGTAAATGAATTTCGGGAAGCAGTTGAAAATATCCATCTATCAAGCATAATTGCAGTTGGTTTTTATTTGTTTATAATTTCCTTAATTGTAAACTTAATAGCTGCTTATATACAAAGGAAATTTTCTTTAACCGGAGCAAGAACTATATGAAATCTCTTAAAAAAAGATATCTTCGTGACAACTTGATGAAAGTTTTCCTAGTAGGCAACACAATAGTTGTTCTGACACCATTAATAATTATTTTACTGTATGTCTTTATACAAGGTATTGGAGCAATAAATATTGATCTTTTCACTCAAGAACTAGGCTCACCATCGAGGGCTATGACAGGTCGCCCGACCGGACTGGTTCATACGATAATCGGTACTTTCGTAGTCGACATTCTTGCTCTGATTATTGCTGTTCCCTTTGGCCTAGGTGCAGGTATAATGCTTTCCGAATACCCCGACAATAAACTGAATCCCATAATGAGAGTTATGAATGATACGCTAAATGGTATGCCGGCTGTTCTTAAGGGTTTGTTGGCGTGGGCGTTAGTTGTTAAACCTATGGGTAGTTTTTCGGGTTTGTCGGGAGGAGTCGCATTGGCTTTTGTAATGTTGCCGATCATTGCAAGATCGACTGAAAGTTCGTTAATGAACATTCCTTGGTCTATCAGGGAAGCAGGCCTCGCTATAGGTTTACCACGTTGGAGGGTAATCATGTCAATAGTCATTCCAGCTTCCAAGTCTGGGCTAGCTACCGGTTTGTTAATAGCTTTTGCCAGAGCGGCTGGTGAAGCAGCACCATTGATGTTTACTTCGTTTGGCAATAATTACAAATCATCAACATTGATAGGATGGATTATGGGACCGGTAGACACTTTACCTCAAAGACTATATAGTCTTGCTATAAGTCCTTATGCTCAATGGCATCAACTTGGATGGGCAGCCGGTATATTGCTGCTCTCGTTTGTAATACTATCATTTATCATCGTCAGAATTGTTATAAGAGAAAAAAATTACTAATTCACACACTAATAAAATCAAAGAGAGGTTTTATACAATGGGATACCCTATAACACAAAAAGTTGAAAACAATTTTCCTCAATCAGGAGTTCGATCAAAAATAATTGATCATATGACATTGAGATTGGAAACAAAAAAACTTTCGGTTATTTATGGAACTATATACGGAATTAAAGATGTCTCTCTCCCCATATATGATAAAAAGGTTACTGCTTTGATTGGACCTTCAGGTTGTGGGAAGACGACTTTTCTCAGATCATTGAACCGTATGCATGATTTAACTAGAAATACATTGATTAAAGGTAATGTTTATCTAAATGGTGAAGATATATACGCTCCTAAAGTTGATCCTGTTATGGTAAGACGAAGATTAGGAATGGTTTTCCAAAAACCTACACCTTTCCCCACTATGTCTGTTTATGATAACGTAATAGCAGGTTTAAAACTTGTCGGTATAAAAAATAAACTCATATTAGATGAAGCTGTCGAAAAATCGCTGAGACATGCAGCCCTTTGGGATGAGGTAAAAGATAGATTATCTAGTCCGGGTGGCAGTCTGTCCGGTGGGCAACAGCAAAGACTTTCAATAGCCCGAGCTTTAGCTGTTGAACCTGAGGTTTTGCTTATGGATGAACCTACAAGTTCACTTGACCCTCAATCAACTTCTCGTATAGAGGAGTTAATTGATACTTTGAAAAAAAAAGTTACGATAGTAATTGTAACCCATAATATGCAACAAGCAGCTAGAGTTTCGGATTTTACTGCTTTCTTCTATTTGGGGAGTATAGTGGAGCATAACACTACCTCCAAAATGTTCACTGTCCCGGAAAATAAACGAACGGAAGATTACATGACAGGAAAATTTGGTTGATGAGTTTTCATAATATAAAGCAAACAAGAGTGTTCTCTGCAGGAGAAAAGAACATCGAAAACAGCTAACAATTTGAATAAATACAAATCAAGGAGAAAAAATGGATAAAGCAAAAATATTACATTTAAAAGAGAAATTAATGACAGAAGCTAATATAGTTCAAATAATGATAGAAAGAAGTATCGAAGGTTTAGTTGAAGGGTACACTGATAAACTATTTGATGTTTTCAAAAAGGAAGAGCAGATTAATAACCTTGAATTAGAAATGGAGGAGCTTTGCACTCAAACAATAGCTCTTTATTGTCCGGAAGCTAAGGATTTACGGACCGTGTTAATGCTTTATAAAATAAACAATGATCTTGAAAGAATAGGTGATCAAGCAGTCAATATCGCTGAAAGCAGTCAGTTTCTCATCGAAAGAGTCAAATTGCCACAACAGGAATTAATACCTCTAATGGCTAATGAGACTATTTCTATGATAAGAGATAGTATTATTGCGTTTAACAATGAAGATGTTGCCCTCTCAAAAGATGTATGTAAAAGAGATACTATTGTGGATAATTACCACGAAAAAATAATTCGTGAGTTGATAATAAATATGCGCAAAGATCCAGATTCTGTCGAGAGAGCAATGCATCTGATAAGAATTTCAAAGAATTTAGAAAGAATTGCAGATCTTTCTACTAATATTGCTGAAGATACTATCTTTATGAGTGTAGGTAGGGTAATCAGACACAATATTGAAGAAAATAATAACTCCGAATAGTATCAATCTACCTCTTCGATGAAATTCAGCCTATTGAATTAATAATAAAACTATCCAAGGAATAATGTTGAAAACGATTACTAATATTTTATAAAATCCTACAAATCCGTAAACTACAGCATTAAAAGTTTCTCTTGGCATCGGGAAACATATACCGTGCATTTTGTAAATAAAATCTCCGGTAATTATCCACAGTAAAGAAAAAAGAATAAGTAATCCCACATTTATTATCGAGCACCACATGAAAAAAATAGTCATTATTTGCCAACTCATAATATCTCCCTTATTTATTTCTTTGTTCCATAGTTGTATGGTATATCTTTTTACATACTATATAAATAGATCTTTATATCTTGTCAATATCTTTAGTTTCTTCTTCAATTTCAATATATTTCCCCAACAAGACAGGAATGTAATGGATTAGAGAGAATAGTGTTGCATATTATGCCACATATCTGTAAGTTGGATTGTACTGAACAACATAATCATAAGTGGAGAAAAATATCCAACGTAATCTTGATAAAAAAGAGGGCAAGAAAAAAATAGTTTAGCTCCAAGCCGATCACTTCTAGAGTGATATGGAGATGAAATCATTGATATCCCTATCAATTTTTATCAATGATTATTAGGTGGATACTTTACTGTTTACCACTCAAGAGATAGTATTAATCTCTTGACGGTTTCTGCCGTTTAAATCCTGTATAAGAATATATTGAAAGCAACCTATGGAGGAATAATGGTATCTCAGATTAAAGGAATTCAGTTGACACTCGTTAAACACAGATTGAGATTCACTTATCTGATAGTAATGTTTTATGTAATTCATAAGATATTCGATCTTCACGATAAACCGTTCAGCTTTGACAATCACTTAGTTGGTTTGATAGGTTTTTGCGTACTTTTGTTTGGTCTGCTACTGCGATCATGGGCAGCAGGAATCATTATAAAAAACAAGAAACTGACCACTTCCGGACCTTATGCAATCTGGAGGCATCCTCTCTACTTAGGGTCATTATTCATAGCCATCGGATTTTGTGTTATTATGAACGATTGGTTCTTATGGGTTATTATTTTAGTGCTTAGCATAATGATTTATCTGCCGAAAATTAAGCAAGAAGAAAGAAAACTAAACAGACTTTATCCTGAAGAGTGGAAAGATTATCAAGATAAAACGGGTATGATACTTACAGCAAAATTAAGCTTTAATAATGTTTTAGACAAATGGTCTTTTAAACTATGGTTACGTAATCGGGAATATAACCCTTGGATAGCTGTAATAATCGTTCTGGCAGTAATTGAATATTGGCATACGTTTTAGTACCTAACAAAAATGAGATGTAGAATGTAAAAAACAGGAGACTATTCAACATTAATCCCTTAGAATTTGATGGGATATGATTAAGAAAAGTTAGCGAAATAGTCTCTTAGGCCCTTGGTAATTAGAATTGATAGAAAGACAAAATTTGTGCAAGATAATTGCCAATAGAAGATGATAATTTTAACTGATTAACTACCAAGTCCTAATATCATAAGCACTTCCGTAATTAAGGATTATCAGGCGAATACTGCTCGATTAAAATTACAATATGGCTTTTGCATAATACAATTACTGCTTGGATCTATTAGTTTAAGTTATTCTAGAAGAGATAAATTAATGAAAAACATCTCTGTATTCTAGTTATTGTGTATTTGAATTTATAAGTATCCAGTTAAAACTATTAAGTATGGAAACATATATGAAATAGACAGATCTCAAAAACAATAAAATGCAGTTAAAAGTGACCTCAAAGCCTTCCAGACTAGTTTACCCCATTAAATACGCAGTAATATTAACAGGAGTTGGTCGAGGATGCATTTCCAGAGCAAGTTTACCGGGCTGTAGTCCATTGTTGTCAATTGATCTACAATTTCAGGACATCTCAGATGTTTATTCTACTCAACTTTCAACTCTAAACTCTAAACTACTATGTTAGCCGGATAGTGCATTAGCGACTTGCTTTCTGACTCTGTTTTGCCGACTAAAGCCAGTGATCCGGAAACTAAGAAACAGCCATTATAACACCAACATCCACCCCTTAATCTCCTAATTAACTAATTTACTAATCTACTCGCTCTTAGCAATGGATTCCCGTCCTGCACGGGAATGAGGGGATATTTTTGGATCAGAAAAAGCCGCCAAAATATCAGATTCCACCACCTAAATTCTAAACCCTAAACTCTTTTGTTCTTAGCTCTTCTCATCTGTGTTCATCCGTTCAATCTGTCCAATCCGCCTGCCCTGTGAAGTCTTCTTTTCTACTTCACTGGGGTCGTTATCCCTTTTCCACCAATATATAATAACTCCTTAGAACGACAAGCTATTATTGGTAATAATGGGATTCTTGCCGGAAGGCAGGGAACTCCAGTAGACCTACGGTCTCCTTCCGTTCCCTGCCTTCCGGCTTCTGCTCCAAACAATACCAGTTTCGTTTCATCCATCATTCCTTCCTTAATTATAGTCAGTCTATAGTAATGATTAATCAACCAATAAAGACTATGATTCAATAAAAATGGGGTGTTGCTATTCTACCAATTAACTAATTTACTAATCTACTATTTTATTAATCTCCTAAACTCTTTTGCCCTAAACTACTAAACAATAAGCTACTAATC
>PWOA01000033.1 GCA_003564155.1 Candidatus Cloacimonadota bacterium | reverse complement strand
GTTCTCTGTCTTGGACCTTCTGGTGTTCGATAATTCTCTACCAACCGGTATGCAGTTCTTTTATAATTTCCTGAATTCTTTTTAGCTTTTCTAATATACATACCGGCAACGATAAAAATAGTGGTAATTTTGTCAAGACCTATTGTCAAAAATGGGGGCACTACATTGAGCATTTTGCCAAATTTGGATGAAATTCGCTCGTATAGTTACACAGGGGCATTTTATATCGTGCTTAAAAACGGCTTTATGGAGCTCGAATATTTCTAATTTTCATCAAAAAAAATGGAACCGCCGAAGTTTTGGTAAAGATGGGTTAAAGGAAATATTGTTAAACAAGACGATATGGCCGCCATAATTAATGCAGCTAATTCTCATCTGGAAATGGGTGGAGGTGTTGCCGGAGCAATCCATAAAGCTGCAGGAGCCGAACTCGCAAAAGAATGCCGGCCATTTGCTCCTATTAAACCCGGAGAAGCTGTTATATCCGGAGCTTATAACCTTCCTAATAAATATGTCATTCACTGCTTAGGTCCCGTTTATGGATTAGATAAACCTGAAGCGGATCTTTTGGCAAAATGTTACCGAAACGCTCTTAATCTTGCCGAGATGAAAAAGATAGATTCTGTTGCTTTTCCGGCTATTTCTACAGGTGCTTTCGGTTATCCCACTGAAGAAGCTGCACAGGTGGCTTTAACTGCAATTAAGGAAGTAGCTCCGGAACTGAAATACGTCCGCAAAATTCGTTTTGTTCTATTCAATGACAAAGACTTAATCATTCATCAAGACGTTCTCAATAATCTTTCAGAAACAGAATAAAAAGATGCAAAATTAACTCCTGGCGAGAGGCCGATAGTTCTGGATATATATAGCGAAAATAATTCACAGGGAACCGATAAGCACTCTTTTTTATAGTGTAAGCATCATTCAATAGTTTTTCATTGTGGGAAAAATATGATCAAATAACACACTCTAAGAAAAAAGTTTGACAAGCTATATGGTTTTATTAACGTTGCTTTAATGATATAGTAAATTTTGGAACTGCTTGAATTCAGGTAGTTATTGGATTGCAACATATTAACCAAGGCTCCAGACTGTGGAGGTAGAGCTTAAAAAATAACTGTTATAAGTTACTGTAGCTTAATAAATTAAGTTTTTTTACATTTCGAGTCAACATTCTTTTAGAAACTAACTTTTTTAACTCAATAGGAAACGGAGGAATTATGAGGATGAGTACATCTGATGAACTATGTTGTCTGGGAAGGCCATTTTTAATAGCTTTCTTTGTTTTAATATCAACTTTTGCTTGGGCTCAATTTGGTGGAGGAGATGGAACTGAAGAAAACCCATGGCAAATAGGTAGACCCGATCATTTGGATAATATTAGAGACCATTTAGATGGGTATTTTAGACAAACCGGTGATATTAACTTATATGTTCCCCCTTGGAATGAAGACCAAGGATGGGTGCCTATAGGTGATAGTGATAATCCTTTCACCGGATATTTTAATGGCGGAGAATATGTTATATCGGGCCTCACTATAAATAGAAATGATAGATATCAAGGTTTATTCGGTCTTGTAACTAATGGAACATTAAAAAACATTGCTCTTGAAAATGTTGCTCTCCATGGAGGAGGTTACAGATCAGGATCTATAGCAGGTATGACTAACGGAGCAGTTGTTACGAATTGTTATACCACAGGAACCGTCACTACTGGTGGGGGATCTCAATCAGCTGCTTTTATAGGTGCAGCCTGGGGTGGTTCGATTATAACAGACTGTTGGACAGACGTTGAATTTACTACATCCGGTTCCTCCGGTTCCGGTATGTTCGGTAATTTATATGGCGGCAGCACGGCACGGAATTGTTTTTCTATAGGAAGTGTAACAACTGTGGGAACAAGAACGGTAGGCGGTTTGGCCGGTATTATGGGTTCCGGTGGTAACACAATGATTAATTGCTATTCACGAAGCTCTGTAACAGCTCCGGAAAATGGAGAAGAAATTGGCGGTTTAATTGGTAGGTGGTTATCAGGTAATACCATAACCAACTGTTACGCAGCAAGTCCTATGGATGTAGGTCAAGAAAGAGTTGGTGGTCTTATTGGTGATTGCAGAGGAGGAAATACTGCTATTAATAGTTACTGGGATACACAACTATCCGGATTGGAAGTTTCAGATGGAGGAGAAGGCAGGCTTACCCGTCAGATGACTTATGAGTATGATGAAACGACTTATATTGACTGGGACTTTGATGAAGTTTGGGTCCATGATATAGGGGGTCAAATAAATGACGGTTATCCTTTCTTTTTCTATCAAGGCGAACCACCCGTGCCTTTAGACACTCCTGTGTTAGTTACCCAATTGACAATTATCGATGAGGTGAAACATATTTTAATTACTTGGGAAGCAGTTGAAGAGGCTAATTCTTACCGTATATATGCAGTAGATTCTCCTGATGCAGACGATTGGGGAGACCCTGTAGCCGTAATTGACGGAACACAATTTTCCGAGCCTGTTGATGAGAGAAACAGAAGATTTTATTATGTTATAGCCTCTGCTGCAGAAGCACCTTGATGTTTAGGGAAGAGTTAATAGGTAGTTATAACATAACTATTCTCTAAATTTTTCAGATACACGGATGCTTTGTATGACTAAAGGTGAGCATGATTAACCATGTATTAAAGAGATTAGTAATGCCATGATAATACGAATCGAGTAATATGTAAAGTTTACATTAATAAATATGATACAATTATACGGAGGAATGTAATGTTTAAAAACGTAAAAAATGAATATTTTTATAGGAGATTTGTTTTAATAATTATGATAGTAGCTTTTGCTACGATATCATTTGCTCAATTTGGTGGAGGAGATGGAACTCAGGGTAGTCCCTGGTTAGTTAATAGACCGGAACATCTGAATAATGTAAGAGATCATCTTAATGGTCATTTCATTCAACGGGATGATATTGATTTAGGCGTTGCACCTTGGAATGAAGGGGTTGGATGGGACCCTATAGGGACATCAGCTGACCCTTTCACAGGTTCTTATGACGGTAATGGATATGTCATAAGAAATTTATTTATTAATCCCCAAGAAGAAATGAGAAATTCGGGCTTATTCGCTGCCACATCCGGTGCCGTAATCAAAAACTTAGGCTTATTAGATGTTGATCACAGGTTAGGTGGTCAAAGGTCAGGCCCTTTGGTTGGGGCATTAGGAAACTCAGAAGTGACGGATTGCTATGTAACCGGCACTCTAACAACTGGTGACGCTAATCAGATGGCAGGTTTTGTTGGTTGGGCTTCCGGTTCGCAAATAACTAACTGTTGGAGTGACGTTGAAGTTTCAGGAGATGCAAGCTGGTCAGGAGGTATGGTTGGTACCTTTACCGGAGGTAGCACAATAACCAACTGTTTTTCTTTAGGTTCTATTACTTCAACTGAAACAGCTCGTCAGAATATTGGCGGTTTGTTGGGAATGAATTCAGGTTCTACGGTAATTAATTGCTATTCAAGGAGCCAAGTTACTGCACCCGAAGGTGTAAATCGGATAGGTGGTTTGATCGGCAGAAATATGGGAGGCTCAGTAACAAATTCCTATTCGACGGGAAGAGTATCCGATCATAACGGAGAAAATCAAGAAGGTGGTTTGACAGGTGGAGATGATAACAGTAATGTTACTAATAGTTACTGGGATACGGAAACAAGCGGTT
>PWOA01000031.1 GCA_003564155.1 Candidatus Cloacimonadota bacterium | reverse complement strand
AGGCTTCCCCTTCTTACTCCCCCAACTGTAAAACAGGAAGGAGGTGAATATGTGATATTATAGTTCTTTCAGAAGAGTAACAGATCCACGATGGATTTGTTGCCGCAAAGATAGTCAATTTTTGCGGCTGTTTCTACTCTGTTCTCCCTTCACTGGAGGGATGTTTAAGGACAATCGGTCAGGTCACTGATCCGGAGCGAATGTCTTGAGTGACAATGTTGCCCTCATGGCAGGTTGTTGTCGTAAACAATTAATAAATTCAAAACAAAACATGAACCATTAAACAAAAGAACTATGAAAATAGGTAAATTAATACTGGTTACACTGCTTGTCAGTGCTTATGCGACCATTACGGTTGTGCACATCAATATGGCACAACCTAAGCCCGTAGCTGAGGCTACATTCGATATGATCGAGATTATGACCCGTGCCTTCGACGAGAGCGAAGGTGGTGAGGGGGGAGGTCCATTCTGTTATGGCTACATGTGGAAGATTTGTGAGCATCATCCAGAAGGGAAGGTGATAAGGTGCACTTGTACTGGTGGCACCTTTTGTAGAGCTGCGTGGCAAGAGTTGTGCGAGCCTCCTGCTTAATAATGATGCTTATTTCATCTAAGCATTAGAATTCGCAGTTGTTTCCCGTATTTACGGGGAACAACCGTGAATTGTTAAACACATAAAGCCTTCTTTTAGAATGTCTCAGCATAAGTTATGCACCTGATTCTATGATACAAAGCCTTGGTTTTGAATTACTATAACAGTACCAAGAAGCCGCTTTAATAGTTACTTCAGAAGAAATAGAAAGCTCATTAATCATTAATAAACACACATGAATTATGAAATCCACTTTTTCCGCACTACGATTGACATCTGGGTATAGGTCTGTAAGAGTATTAATTACATGGTATACCATAATCAGAGATGGAAGCTTTTGTGCTATATCACTGACTGCATTTTCGCTGTTCCTGATGACTATGTTTTCCGGATGTAATAGGGGGCCGGATACCACCCAGACAGATGCCTCTTTGGTAGTTCTTGAGATCAAAACGCTCAGAGGTCCGGGCGACAACCTTAAAGATATAATTGAAGATGTTGGTTTTCAGAGGTTAGAAGTTACGAGCGGTAGCTTGATAAGAGAGATATCAAGTATGACATATATCAATGAAGAAATATTCATTATCAATAACCGCGACCCCAATGGCCATTATACTGAACTGCTGCGATTCAATAATCGTGGAGACTTTTTAAACCAAGTTGGTCAAAGAGGCAGGGCCCCTGGGGAAATAATTGACCCAAGAGACCTTGTAATTACGGATACGGTTATTGATGTATGGTCAGGGTTAAAGATTTCCCGATTCACTCTTGATGGTGTATTTATTGAGGATGTTTTTCCTGCTCATTTCGCAGGAGTAGGTTTTATTAGAGAAGGGGATAATTACTTAATGTACCATGGTGCCACTCCTCCGCATATGTTTACAAAGCGAAATGCCTCAGGGAATATAGTGGAATCATATCATCCCTATGACAGGCCCTTTGAGACGATTACAGATGGCGATGGAGCGATAAGATACGAAACCGGAGTTAGTTTCTACTCTTCAGCCTACGATACTGTCTATGCATATACCGAGGCTGGTATATCCCCCTCTGTTATCTTCAACTATGTCGACACAGAATCCCCCTTTCAAGCCAGTAAGAGGGCTAAGACGGTTCCAGATTTGATTAGTTCCCAGATGGGGATTCTCAAAATATGGAATTTTTTGGAGAACAAGGATCATATATTTATTCGTTACTCAATGAGAAGAGATTTCTACTATATTTTGTACAATAAAAATGAAAACCATGCATACTACTTTACAGGGAGTGACAAGTGCAGCTTGAGGGGCATTTCATTCAATAATAAAGCTCCTGTTGTTCTGACAGACTGTAATGGGCTGGGTTTTCCCTACAGCTATCAGGAGGTGCAAGATGATCCATATCTCAGGAGTCTACAGCTTCCAGAGGGAAGTGACTCTGAAGACTTTTTTCTTGTTATGTTCAGGCTACGCAAGTGACGATTGAATATATCCATTTTGCACCAGCCTTGTAAACTATAATCCCAACAAATCAAATTCCACTATGAATTATCATTGTAAAGGTAATGAGCCTGTTTTCAGAGGAAAAACCGTTCCTGTGGGTAGTTTCCCTCCAAATCCATTAGGGCTTCATGAAATAGCAGGAAATGTACAGGAGTGGACTCAGGATTGGGTTGAAGATTTGCCTAAAAAGGATGTTATTGACCCTGCCGGGGGCAAACCAAGGCAGAGTGAGATAGAGTTAGGCATCGGAAAGATTACAAAAGGAGGAAGCTGGGATGATTCTGCTGAATTCTGCTTCCCGAATATGCGTATCTCTTTAACACCAAGTGTAAAGAGCAATATTATTGGCTTTAGGCTTGCACTGTCGATAGATTGAAACGAGTTCCTTTCCTGTTCTATTGATAAGTCTGAATATAAAAACCAGTACTAATAACTGTTCGAGATCATATTTGAAGTCAGCACCATCACAGATACTTTCAATTTTATAGCTTCTCATTTAAAGATAATAAAATGAAAACTAGCACATTAACTATTTGTCTGATATTGTTCTTAGCTGCAACTCCGAATTATTCATGTAACAGGAATAATGAGTCGAATAATGGAATGGAGAGTATAATCAACAAGGAGATCTCTGTCCGAATGTTTGAAACCGTTTACAAAGGAGATGAAGAGTACACATGGAAAGAATTTCGGAAGAAGTTCCGCAACATTTCTATTGTTTATCTTCAGGATGGCTGTGCGCCCTGTTATCCCAAGTTTATCAATTGGCACAAACGTATGGAACAGATAGCAAAGGCAGATGACTATACCGTGTTGTTTGTTATCAACGCCCGCGATTATGCCAACTTCATCCGAAATGCCAGAATCTACGGCGAGGTTGATGAGAGGTATTACCATGTTATGGATCCCAATAATCGTTTCCTGATGAATAACTCGTCTATCCCAAGAACTGTACTCGACCGATCACTTCTTATAGACAGAGATAACCGCATAAAAATGGTCGGAGAACCATTTTTTAATGCCGATATGACCAAGGTGTTTCATATTGTAACGGGAGTTGATAATTAAAGATAAAAGACAAAAGTGGTAAAGGGCAAAAGGGCTAAGGGGCTAAAGGGGCTAAAGGGGCTAAAGGGGCGAGCTGCGCTCGCTGTCTCGTGATTGCTCCCTTTGGTCGCGAACTCGTCTGGCTTTGCCAGCCTCGTTTCAGTATTCAGTATTCGGTATTCGGTATTCGGTGGCTGAAGGGGCTGCTAGTCAGATAAATATGCTCATTGTTAATTAAAAGACACTAATTACCCGTCACGCCGCGAAGCCGCACGTCACTGCGAGCGAAGCGAGCACTGCCCGAGAATGAAACCATAGACATAACCAAACCAGAAAAATAATTACTAAAACCAAACCAACCATGACTACCAGTCAAAGAAAGAGAGTACTTACCTATATTCTGCTTGCGGTGCTGGCTGCGGTACCTCCTGTTGCTGCCTATATGATTCTGGGTGGCGGGGGGAAGGAGAAGCATGCCTTCTCACATATGGCAGGCCACAACCAGCGTCAGCTGCAGCGCGTTCTTGATCACTATAGCCGCGATGCGGCCGACTCACTGAAGCTACAGGCTGCAAAATTCCTGATAGATAATATGACCTACCACTTCGGTGTCCCTCAAACCCTCACCGACCTTTATGGCAATGAGGTAGAGTTCGACTTCTCACCCTTCCCGGTGGGCGACTTCAGACGTCTCTGT
>PWOA01000019.1 GCA_003564155.1 Candidatus Cloacimonadota bacterium | reverse complement strand
TATGTCAAGCCCTTTAATATGACCAGTATGGAATTGAAATCTGATTCTTAACATAAAAAAGACGTTCGACGATCATTCCTTTAATATGACCAGTATGGAATTGAAATGGATTGGAGACGTAATAGAGCAAATCAAGAAGAAAGTACCTTTAATATGACCAGTATGGAATTGAAATCTTTTTTTTAATATAGACAAGTGTCTAAGTGCTTGTCCTTTAATATGACCAGTATGGAATTGAAATACAAAAGCATTGGCACCGCTCATATGTTTTCCCGGCCCTTTAATATGACCAGTATGGAATTGAAATGCAGCTCCTTCTTAATCTTCTTAATCTCTGCCTGTAGCCCTTTAATATGACCAGTATGGAATTGAAATTTAAAGAAATGTTTAAGTATTTCACGAAGCTTGCAGGCCTTTAATATGACCAGTATGGAATTGAAATTCAACATACTCTTTAATGCTCATAAAATGTAGCCGTCCTTTAATATGACCAGTATGGAATTGAAATCTTCTCAGCAGTGATAAGCACAATCGACTCATATTTTCCTTTAATATGACCAGTATGGAATTGAAATGAGTCTGAGATACTCTGTCATCTCTTCATAGATCTCCCTTTAATATGACCAGTATGGAATTGAAATGTTGTACTTTCAGTACCTTGATCGAGTTCAATCTCCCTTTAATATGACCAGTATGGAATTGAAATAAAAGGAGCACGAGTCAATCTACAAAAGCGCGAGTTCCTTTAATATGACCAGTATGGAATTGCATAACTTAGCTTTCAACAGAATATGCTCTCTTTATTATCCTTTTCAATCCTCTCTCGCGAAGCGAGATAATTCTCAATTTTTAACCCGTTGAGTCTTGTTTTTTACTCAACTGGGTCTCAATTCTCAATTCTCAATTCAGCGAAGCGTCCTACGCTTCGCGTCTCCCTTGCTTCAACTCCTCGTCGCTACGCTCCTTAGGAAGTCGAAAACAAGCGCGAAGCTCTTCTATTCTACTGCTCTACTACTCAACTATTTAACTATTCTACTACTCTACTCTTCTTCGCGCAGCATTTACTTTTTTGTGAGGATAATACAAGCAGCAAAAGTTGATTTAAGCCGATAAGAAAATCGATCTTAGCTTAAAAATATTCATATCAAATATTCATGTTATAGTATGATTGGAACGTAAATTGCATAAAAAGTATATAAGCAAATTCATGTAAAAAATGAAGATTTAGGAGGTAGGCATGAGATTGAGTTCTATAGCTGAGTCAGCAGTGGTAGTGATAGTAATTGTGATGATGGTGGCTGCTTTAACAGCCTTATTAGGTAATTTCGGTGACGTATTTATTCTTAATGAAAAACAGGTTAGCCCTCATCTTCCCAAAACGTATTATGGTGGTGTAAACAGTCAAGTAATTGTTAACGAACAAATCCATGCCGTTTACGGAATGCCGGTAAAAGGTAATGACTATGGCAAAGAGCAGATTATTTATGTGAAATCATATAATGATAATGGGGCAACTGGTTTGGAAAGAATACCTTTGAAGGATCATGATTTGTCTCCGTATCGAGATATAACAGGAGTAGGAGAGCCTGCAATGGCATTAACTCCGGAGGGATTATTTACTGTTACCTATAACAGTGTCGATATTTACGAAGATTCTAATTCTCACAATCTTCACCGGTTAGTTATAGATGAGGAAGGAAAGATCTTAAAAAGTGACAAGCTTCATGATAACGTTTACAGGACTAGTCAGCTCATAACCGATGACTCGAAAGTCAACCTCTTATTCAAAGAAGGCTCACCTCCGGTTTCTTTAGATCGATTCCATCGATATTCCGATGTTTTCACTTCCTTGAACAATCGTCCCGGCGATATTCGTTTTAATAGATTAGATGTTGCCTACGGAAGAGTACACAGTAATACCGATATCTATATTGTAGATAATAACTGGCCGACGTTTTACGGACTAGTTACAACAGGTGGTTCGGTTAAAGTTTATCCGAATGGAGACTCGAAATATCCCAAAGACGAGATTTTCTTAGGTGGTTTGATTGAAGACTATTCCCCTATAGAGCTGCCAGATGAAGCAAGAGAGGCAAGGATGATGGGTTCATTCCCTTTCGGACAAGAGGCGAAGGATGATAAAATTGCTTATGTAACTGTTGACTGCTCGTCCTATAAATCTATGGTAGGTCATGTTGTGACAGAAGATTATTACGACCCTGAACACGAATGGATAGAAGGGTACAATAAGTTTACTATTTATGATAGATACCCTCCTTATGGTTCAGTTGGGCGAATTGCCGATACAACCTATATACCTAAGGTGGATACCGTTTGGTCGGTAGGTCCTTCGGGGAATGTCTCTAATAATCAGTCGGTATTTGTCCCTATGGAGCTATGGATATCAGGACAATTCGGTGGTAAACAGACCTGGGCAAGTTCACACGATATCTATCTCAAAGATGATCTTACTTATGTTAATACACCTATCGGGAAAAGACCGGATGGTTTTGATGAAGACCACCAACAAACGTTACCGGTAAACACAACTGATTACTTGGGGATAGTGTCTGAAGAATCAATATACATACAATATGGTCATAAATCACCTTACGATTCGCTAAGACTTAGACCCAATACGAGTGATATCTATATGTACGGCTCATATTATGCCCTTGGCAAGGGAGATGAGACCTGGCATGATGGAGTCATAACCTTCCAGTACCAGTTCCCGAAAGGCTCTACACCTCCACAACACTGGAGAGGGGAGTTTTTTGAAAACGTTGACCTGCACCAATTCTTTTACCCTACAAGAGCATTTGAACCATGGCCTCCAGGCTTGGATTATCCTTGGTATAATCCACTATGGCCCGAACCAGGTGAAATTTACAATGTTCCCGGGCTACCTGATAAAACTAGTAATCCCCATAATGTTGCTGAAATAGTAAAACTCCGCGGCAATCTTTTCCTGTTCGGTTCAATGATACAGCGGCGTGTTGGGTTTGTGAGACGAAGTGGTAGTTTTGATTATGATACCGGAATCTGGGACATATATAATCATCTTGCTCCCAATAATCCTCCGCAATATGGATCTCCGGATCCCAGTATAGGTCCAACAGGATATGATAGAAAGTATCATTATGATAAAAGGCTTGAGCATACCTCACCTCCTCATACACCAAAGGGTGAAATATTAAAAAACCCCAAGAGACATTTCCATTATTGGACTTCTGTTGATGGAATCGACTTTAATCCTGTTTTGACACGAAAGTTTGACTGCTTCGAACAACCATTGACAATGGCTGTCCACAAAAGCTCAGTTGCCATATTTGCCGGGGAAACTCTTTATTTGTTTCCTGATAACAGTAATGAGTATCAAGAAATCAACTTAAATATACCTGCAGGAGAAACAGCCCAAGAAATGATTTATACGAAACACGGTCTGTTTATTCTGACAACAGGAGTTGTAGATGATCAAGAAGGCTATTTGAGCAAGCTTTATAATTATAAGCCACAAGATAATACATTAACTTTGCTGGATAAAAAAATGTTTCCTGATTTGATGCAGACCATTCATCTCTTCAACGAGCATATTATCTGGGCAGCATCTGTTAATGAAGAGACAGTAGAGATTTATAAATATAACCATAAGGGAAGTCTGCGAGAGGTATTATCGTGGCATCATGGTATTGAGAGACCGAAACACTATTCTGATGAACTGAGTAAACTGACTTTAGATTCAGAAGAAGACCTATTATTCATCGTAATGAGTTACCGTGAAGCTAATCTGCAAGACGAAAAACTACCTTATGTGTTTAGATTTGATTCGGGAGGAAATATATAT
>PWOA01000048.1 GCA_003564155.1 Candidatus Cloacimonadota bacterium | reverse complement strand
TCGTATAAAGATTGATCTCTGTTTGAACTTTCTCCTTTCCCCGTAGTAGCAGTGGAATCTTTCCCATCCAGCACTTGAGGACGCCAAAAACGTGTTCCACAAGGGATTTACGCCTCCTAAGCAATGCTTTTTTCACGGGACTTTGAACTTTCTTACGATATGCTTCCACCCAGGTTTCATCTGTATAAGGTAATATATGTAGATAAAAAAAATGGTACATCCGTAGGGACTCGAACCCTAGACCCGCTGATTAAGAGTCAGCTGCTCTACCAACTGAGCTACGGATGCATTTCGTACGATATTCTTAAAGGAGGATATTGTGTCAAATACTATATGCAAAGTCGTTATTGAAGTTTTTATATTAAGATAATATTGGGAATGAGTCGATGTGATAGAGGTTAATCATGTTATCTGATAATTAGTAGTTTTTTTAAGAATATCAATACAACTACTACTATCTTCGTAAAGTCTATTGAGATAGTTATTATTTGGAAAAGATTCATGGTAAAAAAGACATTATCCTTGACAGAGTTATGGCAGTAATTATGTTATCTGTATAATAAACAGAAAAGGTGGTTATATATATGAATACACTAACAATTATTCCAATAATATTCTTAGTTTTGATAATTGTGCTGTTTATATGGGTAATAATATTTATGAAAGCTTTAAAAAAAGACAAAAAAAGGCTTACTACTCTATTCTCAGACTATCAAAATACATTTAACCAAGAAGAGCTTTATCTAGAAATGGCAGAGAGTTATGAGGATAAAGGCGATAAAGATAAAGCATTAGAATATTATTATCTTTATTTAAGAAAGTTTCCAAATGATGCAAAAAAAATGTTTCATGTTGGTAATTTATTAAGTGCAACTTCATCAGAAACAGCTAAAGAGTACTGGGAAAGATCTGCTTCTTTAGGATATGAGCCTGCTATTGAAAAGCTAAAGTCATTAAAACAATAAAACTGCATACCGGTTTATTATATATTAATTGATCTCAGCTGTTATTTTTAGGTTATCTATATCAAAACCTCTTTCTTTCAGGTCATCAACTAGTTCTTTAAATAAATCTTCTCTCATAGTACCAACTCGAGATAGTATCCATAAATATTTTCTGCGAGGTTCGCTAACTACAGCATATTGATACTCTTCCTTATCTAAATTTATAATCCAGTAGTCAGCCCTAAAAGGTAACCAGCGAGAAAATCTTATTTTAAACTTTGCATTACTGTCAGAAACAACAGTTGCTTTACCGGTTAGCTGTCTTCTTTTAACACTCTTTTCATAATCATCCCAACATGTATTTGTAACGTTAATGATTCCTTCGTCGTTCAAAGCATACTCCGAAGTAACTACTTTACATCCACTGGGCTGAAACCTTGAGGGGAAATAAGCAATTTGATACCAATGACCCATATAACGTTCTAACTCAACACAAGAAACTGTTTGTAAAGTATTCGGCTTATTTGAAGCATAGAGCATACTCCCTAACGACACTATGATTAAGACTATTACGGATCTATACATCACCATTAATCTCCTGAGATATTATTTTTGTTGTTTAAAATCTGAATTCCTTCTTCGAGCAACTGCTGATAAAGCTTTTTAACTGATAATTCTTTAGCTTTCGCTTCAATTTCTACAGTGATATCTAATTTTTTCCATGCTTCCGGGAAATCTTGATAATTAATAAAGTCACTATGAAAACGGGGATTTTTTTTATGCCAACCATCTTTGGGAGAAGACAAGTGGAATAAAGGTTCTCTATCCCATGTACTAATAGCACTTGCTGTAGTTTTTTTTACCGATATATCTTTCTGCAAACATCTATGGTGATGGATATCATAGACGAAAGGAATAGACAACTCTTTGCACAAAGGGATAACGTCATCAGGAGTATAGCTTTTATCGTCGTTTTCCAAAGTTATTCTTTTTTTTAAAGATAAGGGCAGACTGCTCATTTCTTTGAATAATCTACGTAAACTCATTTTCTTATTTTTATAAACTCCACCACAGTGGATATTTATAACATCAGCGCCAAATAATTTTGCGGTTTCATTTTGATGATATAATTCAGTTAATGAATTTTTAACGACATCGATAAAAGGTGAAGAAAGGACTATAAACTGATCAGGATGCAATGTTGTTCTAATGTTATTAACGGAACAATAATCTTCACATAGTTTACAGTTTTTCAATATAGCTTCGGCCTCCGGTAGGTCTTGAATATCATAACCTGTTAGAGGATGAGTTCTTAAAGGGAAGATACCACTTTGAATTCGAAAACTACCAATATGATGATCTTTACAAAATAATAATGATTTGATTAACATCTTTGAGTTATGTAAACAAATCTCGCTTAAGAGTTTTAGCTGTTCTTTTTTACTGAACTGCGACAACCTTTTAGCAGTGATAGTTCTGAACTTAATAGGTTCATTTACAAATATACAGCATAATCCTAATCTAATCAAAGTCTTCCCTTATAATATATTGTATTCAAATAACCTATAACTTAATAAGGTAAATGGTGAGTTTCAATACTTATAAAAATCAAAATATAAAAATTAAATGTAATATCTTAACACTCTTAATACGGGTGAAATAATTTAAACATTGTATCATGTCAATAGTTTATTCGGACTCTATCAATAAACCACGATTATCCTTCTGCTGAATATCGTTGACACAAAGACTCTTTAAAATATAATGACCTAAATAAAGGAGGAACTAAATGAACAAACAATTAGTATATGGAAATGTGTCGAGCAAGCAAGCAATGGAATTAGAAAATAATTATGGGGCTCATAATTATCATCCACTACCGGTTGTAATTGCAAAAGGAGAAGGCCCTTTTGTATGGGATCCTGAAGGTAAAAAATATTTTGACTTTCTTTCAGCTTACTCTGCAGTTAATCAGGGACATTGCCATCCTCATATTATCAATGCTTTAGATAAGCAAGCTAGAGAGCTGACGTTAACATCACGAGCATTTTATAACAATAAATTAGGCGAGTTTGAGAAGTATTTAACTGATTATTTTGGTTTTGAAATGGCCTTAATGATGAATACTGGAGCTGAAGGGGTTGAAACAGCAATGAAACTTAGCCGTAAATGGGGATACGAGAAAAAAGGGATTCCTGCAGACAAGGCAAAAATCGTTTTTTGCGAAAATAACTTTCATGGCAGAACTATTGCTATTATCTCAGCATCAACAGACCCTACCTGCAGAGAAAACTTCGGTCCTTTTTTAAGCAATATTGAAAAGATACCGTACAATGATGTCGATTCTTTAGAAAAATTACTACATGAAAAAGGTGATGAAATTTGCGCCTTTTTTGTTGAACCGATACAGGGAGAAGCCGGTGTTTACGTTCCCGAAGAAGATTATCTGACAAAATGTTATGATCTTTGTAAAAAGCATAATGTTCTTTTTGTAGCTGATGAGATTCAAACAGGAATAGCCCGAACAGGAAAACTATCCGCATGTGATTATGAAAACATCAAACCCGATATAATGATTTTAGGGAAAGCTCTTTCAGGCGGTGTTTTACCTGTTTCTGCGATCCTTTCCAGCAAAGAAATTATGCTGGTTATCAAACCGGGCCAACATGGTTCAACTTATGGAGGTTTCCCCTTAGCTTGTGCAGTCGCTCAAGCAGCTTTAGAAGTTATAGAGCAGGAAAGTTTAGTTGAAAAATCAGCATATTTAGGTGAAGTATTACGAAATGAACTTCATAAGATAGACTCTAAACGAATTTCAATAATTAGAGGTAAAGGTTTATTGAACGCCATTGTTATTGAACCAAAAGATGGTATAGTAGCTTGGGATATTTGTGTAAAATTGAAGGAAAATGGGCTTTTATGCAAACCAACACATGATCACATAATAAGACTTGCTCCACCATTAGTAATTACAGAAGATCAATTACTGGAAGCGATGAAAATCATGAAAGATGTTATTGAAGGATTAGATAAGTAACATATAATAATATTGTTATCTGCAAAAAGGAATATATACTTTTTTAGTTAACAAAACAGTAAAGTAATAGGCAAAAGCCACCCTGACTGTTTTTATTCAGGGTGGCTTTTTTTTTGGAGGTATTGTGTATAAAGAACTTATTAGATTATTGCTAAAAATAATTGGTGTTAACGGCAAAATCACTGTAGTTATGATAATTTCATTAGTTGCAATATTTACAGTGAGTTGTTCTAGACCGGAGGAACGATTAGTTGTAGGAATAATAGCACCATCAACCGACTGGCTTCCTTTATATATGGCATTAGATCTTGAATTTTTGGACGAAAAGGATGTTAAATTGCATTATTTTTCTACCGGCTGGGAAGTTAACGAAGCGTTAATAGCTGAGAGAATTGATATTGCTATAATGCCTTTTACTTATGGTTGGAAAGGTGTATCTGGGGATAAAAATATTCGCATCATAAGCTTCTTCGAAAGAGAAAGCGACGGCATCATTACAGCTCCAGATATAAGCAATTTACAGCAATTAAATCGAAGAAGAATTGGTGTTCTAAGAGCTTCGACATTGGATATTTTTACACACTTGATAATGGATAAATATGACTTTAAACCGGAAATAGTATACTTCCGGACTCCTACGGAGATGGTAGTTGCTTTACAAGAAGGTTATGTTGATGCCTTAAGTTTTTATGTTCCTGTAATTTTTAAAGTTGATGATCCTTTCAAAACCATTCATTGGTATGGTGATTCTTATCCTGATCATCCGTGCTGTGATATTATTGCCACTGATTCTGCCATAAACGAGAAAAAAGAAGCTATAACAAATTTCGTGGATATTATGAGAATAAGCTGTGAATATATCCTTAAAAAACCTAAGAAAGCTATTCAATCCATCATGGACAATTGGCAATTATGTTCATCTTCAGCTGAACGGACTCTCAAACATACTTCTTTTCGAGTATCTTTAGATGAAGATGGTAAACA
This sequence comes from Candidatus Cloacimonadota bacterium, assembly GCA_003564155.1. Classification (GTDB taxonomy): domain Bacteria; phylum Cloacimonadota; class Cloacimonadia; order Cloacimonadales; family PWNZ01; genus PWOA01. Next base: position 9,846 of record PWOA01000048.1, on the reverse strand, counting down.
TTTCCAACTTAAAACAGCAGAAAAAATGGTAGAATTAGGATATTTAAAGAGATTACCAGATTTTAGTGAGGTTTATTATGAAGGATTCCAAGATAAATGATCTTTCGTTAATCGAACCACGACCAATTTCACAGAAGTTAAATTACCATAATATATTCATAATTATTGGTAGCATCACACTAATACTATTAATAATTTACTTGCTTATCATGTCTATGGGCTTAGATTTTTCAAACTTTCTAAGTTATAATATCACTATACATACATTGCTTATGGACTTGAGCTACTCTTTTGTAAGAGTGACTTTTATATCGCTATTAGCTTGGGTTGCTGCAATAATATTTGGTGCTATTCTCAAGAACAATAATTATTTGAGGCTATTGACTAATCCGGCTATCAATCTTATCAGGCATATCTCGCCTTTTGCATGGTTTCCTTTTGCTATTATCTGGTTTGGTTTAGGAGAATATCCAATCGCATTTGTATTATTAGTAACTCTTTTTTTTCCTGCGTTACTAGCTGCCCGGGAGATATTCTCAGATATACCTCAAGAGTACATAGATGAAGCAACAGTATGTGGAGCTAATATGTTGCAATTATTTTTTTATGTTGAATTACGATTGACAATAGTTCAATTGATCAATCTATTTCGCATATTGTGGGGTTTGGGATGGACAGCAGTTATAGCAGTAGAAATGCTGGGTACAGCTCAAGGATTAGGCTATATACTGCTTGATTTTCGATATCTTTTATTCTATGAGGAGATGATATTATATATAGCAATAATGGGGATAGTGGGAGTTTTAATAGATCATGGATTAGCAAGAATAACGGTTTTTTATAAAAACTAACTCAACAGCCAAAAAGGGTACCCCCTCCCGGAGAGGAAGGGGATTTCAGGAATTTAATCCCTACCTTATGTAGTTATTGGGTTAAGTTGTGCATGATGAGCTTATTTGTTGTTAGATGAGGAATGTCAATAACAATTACTTATAAATTATCATTATCATTCCACAACAATTGCTTTTTCAATTGTTGCTTGATGTTCAGGCAAAGGGTTATCTCTTTGATCTTTAGGTAGATTTTCAATTTTATGTGCTACATCCATACCTTTGATCACTTTACCAATAACAGTATGTCTGCCATCCAACCAAGGTGTTCCTTGTTCATTGGTTATAATAAAGAACTGGCTCCCATTTGTATTAGGGCCTGCGTTTGCCATTGATAAATAACCATATTCGTTCTTCAGTGAATTTTCATGAATCTCGCAGTCTATTGTATACCCTGGTCCTCCAGTTCCATCTGTTGTTCTGTCTCCATCTTTAGTATTAGGACAACCACCTTGTATCATAAAATCCGGTATAACTCTGTGAAAGTATATGCCATCATAAAAACCATCTTTAGTAAGATTGATAAAACTTTCCACCAATTTAGGAGCTATTTCGGGATAAAGTTCCAGTTCGATATCACCATAATTGGTTTGAAAAGTGACGAATTTTAATTCTTTGTTGTTCTCCGCAAAACATACCACAAATACAATAGAGATTACCACAATTAATAAAAATCTCAGCATTATTCCTCCGTTAATCTTTATGTTATTTTATCGTCTAAACGTCTTTGTGACGATTTGTTTCAAACACTTTATTTTGTCAACCTGTTCTTTGTATAAGCAGTTATATATAATCTGCTTATCAATCATGAACTTATTCGCGCTACATACCGGACTGACTGAATTCAAAATATAATTGGGTCTATCCTAATCAATTTATTGGGATACATCAAATAGATCAGAGTCGTCATTATATGTATAATATAAATATAGTAATCACATATCTTTATAAAATACGAAATTACATACTGTCGGTTACACTATATACTTGACAGGTTAAACGTTAGCTTATAAAATGAGAATTGAATAGTAGGAAGTGACCATTCATTTTTTTTGAATCTTAAATCATACGTGGAAGGTAGAATGAAAGTATTATTAGTAGGTAGGTGGGCTAAAACTCATGCTTTAGCTATGGCATTAAGACGGAATAGTGATGTTAGATTATATACTATGATGGATAAGTTAAATGGATCAATAACTAAAATATCAGATAAACATTGGATTGACGATATCACAGATAAAACAAAAATTAAACAAACAGCATTAGATAACAAAGTCGATTTAGTAGTAGTAACACCTGAGATGTCGTTAAAGACCGGTATTGCCGATTTACTTATTGATGAAGGAATTCCTACTATTGGCGCAAGTAAGAAATGCTGTATTTTAGAAGGCAATAAAGTATTTCTCAGACGCTTATTAATAGATCATAATTTTGATGCAGCCGTCAACTATCGGGACTTTGACAGCAAGAAAGCAGCTGGTCAATACTTACTGGGATCGAATAAAGAGTACGCAATTAAACCTGCAGGTATAACAGATGGTGATGGAGTGAGAGTAATGGGGAAACAGCTTGCTGGTAAATATGAAGCAATTGACTATGTTGATCAAATATTTGACAATTGTATGGGTGGTTTACCTCACATTATTATTGAAGATAAACTGGAAGGAGAGGAGTTTACATTACAAGCTTTTTCCGATGGAGACACAATTATTGAAATGCCTGCAGTTCGTGATTACAAATTACATTATGAAGAAGAAAGGGGTGAAAATACACCTGGAATGGGTTCATTTAGCGATTCAAATCATTTACTGCCCTTCCTTAGTAAAAAAGAATATAATAAAGGAATAGATACACTCAGGAAAATATTATGCTTAATGAAATCTGAGTATAATACAGTTTATAAAGGATTTATTACCGTTCAATATATGATTACTAAAGATGGAATTAAACTTATCGAAATTAATATTAGACCCGGTGATGCAGAAATTCTCAATATTGTACCAATTTTAGAGACAGATTTTGTTGAAATTTGTATGGCTATAGCAAATAGTAGCCTGGATAAACTTTCAATCAAATTCAAACCACAAGCAACCGTTTGTAAATATATTGTTCCTCCCGGATTTCCGAGACCGGGTAAAAAACCAGTTCGCGTAGATATCAACAAAAAAGCTATTCAACAACTTGGTGGCCATCTTTTTCAATCATGTTTTGACATTGCGGGAAAATTTTACGAACCAAGTCCAAGATTATTTGCAGTTACTGCAGTCGCAGATGATATTTTAACGGCTAAGGAAACATGTGATCAATGTTTAGAATACTTTAAAGGTGTTGATCTCTATTATCGTAAAGACATAGGCAGCAAAAAACTTATGGAGTATTATTATGGAATTAAGAAAAGCGTCATTTGATGACTATATAAAACTTTACGAACTTATAGGAGAAATAGAAGGAATTGTTCAACATCCAACCCATTTTTACAAAATAATGATAACTTATTTCGGTAATTCTATTCCAATTGTATCATTAAACGGTAGAATTGTTGGCTTTCTTTTAGGTTTCGTATCACAGACCGATCCTGATGAGTTTTTCATCTGGCAATTAGGAGTTTCTCCTCAACATAGGGGTAAAGGGATAGCTGGTAAAATTATGGATTATACACTAAGTATTGCCACAGAAAGTGGATGTAGAAGAATAACAGCAACAGTAGAAACAACTAATAAACCTTCTCAGTTGTTATTCGAATCATCAGGTTTCAGCATTGTGACTAATAATAGGTTAGGTGAAGTCATCGAAGAACATGGAAAGCTAGCTATTAAAAATTATTATGCTAGTGGAACCAATCAAGTATTTTACCAACTTAATATAAATCTTAAAACAAGTAAGTAAACGAGTAGGATATGAGAACAATCTTTCCTGTTGTCATCTTAACTCACACCATCTTGTGTACACTGGAAGTCGGTTTCTCAAGATTTATGCCGGTAAATTGTCGTTAGGATGTAAATACGATTTTCTAACAACAAAGACAAAATTGTTACAAAACGTAAAATAACAGCTAGACACCACCATCCTTGGAGGTATCTAGCCATGAAATAATAAAACAATTTAAGATCAATTTAGATACATATTAATAGCATTTCTCAGTTTTTCTGTCTCCTCTGCCGCACTGGAGGCAAATTCTTCAGAATCACATTTATGTATTATCCCTCTGGATGAATTAATTAATACAGAAGGATTATTATTTGATGCAATAGCATTTGACATAACATCACTTAGACTACCTCCCTGTTTCCCTATACCAGGTATAAGGAACAGAGTATTAGGCATTAATGATCTTACGATCTTTAGCTCTTTTGGATTTGTGGCTCCGACAACAGCTCCAAATTGAAGGTAGCCCCATTTATCAATTTTTTGGGAAATATCTTTGTAAAGAGATCCTTTTTTCAAGAAATCAACTGCAGATCTATTCGATGTTATACTTAGAACAAAGAAAAACTTATCTTTATACTCCATTAGAGGCGTCATAACATCTTCACCCATCAATGGATTAACAGTAATTGCATCGACTTTCATGTATTCAAAATAAGCTTTTGCATACTGTACCATTGTATTGGCAATATCACCGACCTTAACATCAAGAATAATAGGAATATAACTGGGAATGTAATCTATTGACTTACCTAAAGCTTCTAATCCTGATAATCCACAGGAAAGATAAAATGCATAATTAAGTTTATAAGCCGCAACTTTACTTTTTGTGGACTCAATTATCTCTTTATTGAACTCCCATAACGGATTAGATTTTTTTAATAAATACTTAGGCATTAATTCAAGGTTTGGATCGAGACCAAGGCAAACGTATGAGTTGTGAAGTTTTGTTGTTTTACGATATTTATCCCAAAAGTACATTTCATCTCCTTATCTGTTAATAATATAAACAGCTTCTTCATCGTCAGTTTCTTGCAGCAGCACTTGAATATTTTCATCTTTCGATGTAGGTACATTTTTCCCCACATAATTAGCTTTTATGGGAAGTTCTCGATGGCCACGATCAATAAGTACACACAGTTGAATAGCTTCCGGTCTGCCGAAATCATGAAGTGCATCAATAGCAGCTCTGACGGTCCTACCGGTGTAAAGTACATCATCACATAGAATAACGACTGTGTTTTCAATATCAAAATTAATCTGTGTGTTTTTTATTACAGGTTGGCGTGAAATTCTCGTCAAATCATCTCGATAAAAAGTAATATCTAATATACCTACAGTTATTTTTTTCTTTTCAATTTCGTGTAAATATTTAGCAAGTCTTTCAGCAATCGGAACACCTCTTGTTTGAATACCAATAAGATAGAGTTTTTCCAGTCCTTTATTCTGCTCAATAATTTCATGAGCCATCCTTTTCAATGTTCTGTCTATAGCTGATTTATCCATTATTCTAATATCCATATTCACTCCTTATAGATTATTATTTGCTATATAGCTCTGTTAGGTAAGTTAGCAGAATGTTAAAGTTTTACCAATAATCTTTGTAATTGCAATATCATTTTTAATACAATAATCTTTCAATCCGGTAATTACGTCAACAGTACTATATGGATTAACAAAATTTGCTGTCCCGACTGCTACGGCAGAAGCTCCGGCAAAAATAAATTCTAAAGCATCTTGATAACTCGTTATACCCCCCATTGCTAAGATCGGTACATCGACTTTATTAGCAACTTTAAAAACATTATACAATGCAATTGGCATTATTGCCGGACCGCTTAGACCACCAAATCCTTTCTTTATCATAGGTTTACCGGAACACCAGTCAATTTTCATGCCCATTAGGGTATTAATTAATGCTAATGAATCGCAACCAGCGTCAACAGCTGCTATTGCAATTTCTGTTATGTCGGTAACATTGGGAGTTAGTTTGATTATCAACTCTCTTTTGGAAGAGATCGCTTTTCGCAGTTTATTTGTTAGTTCGTAAACTTGAGGTGCATCCACACCGAAACTGATTCCTTCTTTTTCAACGTTTGGACATGAGATATTAACTTCATAACCTTCTATTCCTTCGTTATCCTCTAGTGTTTTGATCATATCAACAAACTCGTTGATAGTCGAAGCAGAAAAACTAACTATTAAGGGGGTTGTTTCATCTAAAATAGATCTATATTCCGGAAGAATATCCCGACAAAATCGGACTATCCCCGGATTCTGCAATCCAATTGAATTAATCAATCCACCTGTTGTTTCCACCAGACGAGGAGGATGATTACCGGCTTTAGGATTATTTGTTATTGTTTTAGTAACGATAGCACCTAATTTATTCAAGTCAAAATATTGATTATACTCTTTACCGAAAGTTCCGGAAGCTACAGTTACGGGATTTTTAAAAACGATTTTTTTTAATCCGGTTGATAATCTATTCATTCCAGTCAATTTCTTCTCCTTTGAACACCGGACCATCTTTACAGACCAGTAAATAATGATTATCTTTTAATGGATCAGCTACTCCTTGTGGGTTTATCTTTACTGCACATCCACAGCATACCCCTATACCACAAGCCATATATTCTTCAAGAGAAAACTGGGCAGGTATACTATATTGCCAACTGATCTCAAACACCTTTTTCATCATAATACGTGGTCCACAACAAAATATAGACTCAAAATTCAGATCTTTATAAAGTTTTAAATTATCATATGCACAGTTATTTGAAAGTAAATCATATAAACTGCAAGTAACAAAACCTTTATTGCCCAGAGAACCATCATCGGTGCATATTATATCAGAATCAAATACATCGTCACAACTTTGGCCACCATGTAACCAAATAACTTGATTTTGGTTATCTAACAACTTCCTTTTCAAGTAATATAAAGGTGCATAACCAACTCCCCCACTTACTAATAAAACTTGTTTTCGATACGGTAAATCAAATGGCTTACCCAAGGCTCCTATTAGAGCGATTCTATCTCCTTTTACAAGATTAACTAGTTGTTTTGTTGCTTTACCTATATTTTTTATCATCAAGGTTAGTTGGCCCTTATCGAAATCATAAACGCTAAAAGGCTTGAATAGTAAAGAACCTGAATAAGGATACTTCAAACCTACTGTTAATGGTTTAATCTGAAAAAATTGACCTGGAGAAGGAATTTTTGGAATTATTTCTTTTGCAGGCATTGATATTTGCAACAAATAGTATTTTGAATTTAGAATTTTTACCTTGTCTACCAGGCCTACTTTATATAGAGTTTGTTCTTGCATAATTACTCTCAATCGCGATCTTCCCAAGTAGTGTTACCTTCACAGATCGTTTTAGTTATTCTGCCTTTTAATGATTTATTTAAATATGGTGTATTGTTAGATTTTGACATCATTGTATCCGGTGTAAAACAGATATCTTTTTGTAAATCACTAATGGTAATATCAGCTGCCATTCCTTCTTCGATTGCTCCGCAGTTTAGTTGTAAGAAATGAGCTGGAGAAGTAGATAATTTACCAATTAGAAATGACAAACTGATTTTATCTTTTAATACCAAACCTGAATACAGTGCTGCAAAAGCTGTTTCCAATGAGTTTATACCATAAGGTGCTATGCTAAATTCTTTTTCTTTTTCAAAATCTGAATGAGGCGCATGATCGGTAGCAATAAAATCAATAGTTCCGTCTAATAATCCGGTTAAACATGCGTCTACATCATCTTGCGTTCTCAGAGGGGGTTTAACTTTGGTGTTGGTGTCAAAATTTACACACTCATTTTCATTTAATAACAAATGGTGTGGTGTTACTTCAGTTGTGATCTTAACTCCTTTAGCTTTTGCTTGTCTAATCAACTCTACCGATTTTTTTGTGGAAATATGAGCAATATGCAGTCTACAACCGGTACTCTCGGAGAGCATAATATCTCTACTGATTACTATCTCCTCAGCAAGGGCGGGAATACCACTTAAACCTAATTTGGTTGACATTCTACCGGAGTTAACTTGTCCTTTACCTGATAAGAAATAATCTTCACAGTGATCAATAATAGGAATATTAAATTTAGATACATACTTCATAACATTATACATAATTTTTGTATTTTGAATACAATTCCCATCATCACTTACTGCAATGATACCACTTTCAAGCATATTAGCTATCTCAGCAATCTCTTTACCTTCTGATTTTTTTGTCATTGCACCTATAACTAATACTTTACATGCACCAATATCTTTTGCTTTTCGCTTTAAATATTCTACTGTAGAAATATTATCCACTACAGGATCAGTATTGGGCATTGCGCATACAGTTGTCCAACCACCTTTTGCAGCAGCTCTTGTTCCGGAATAAATATCTTCTTTGTTAGTCTGACCGGGATCTCTAAGGTGAGTATGTAGGTCAATAAAGCCGGGAAATACATATTTATCGTGAGCATCAATTGTTTCGCAATTTTCATCAATCGTATTTGCTACCTTTACAATTAAGTTATCGTCGATTAAGACATCCATTTTATTGAAGGATGCCGAACGCAAAGAGTTTTGTCTATTTGTTTTTTTGTCGATTGTATATACAAATCCGTTTTTAATTAATATCATCATAACCTCCGTTACATTTTTCCGCCCAAAATTAGAAAAAGCAGAGCCATTCTAACAGCTACTCCATTAGTTACTTGTTCAAGAATAACACTTTGCTTACTGTCGGCTATATCCGGGAGAATTTCTACACCCCTGTTCATAGGTCCCGGATGTAGAATCAGAGCGTCTTTTTTTGCATATTTCATAGTTTCACTGGATAATGTAAATAGTTTTGAGTATTCTTCAAGACTTGGGAATAGACCTTCGGATTGTCTTTCTAACTGCATTCTCAGCCCCATGACAGCATCAGCATCCTTAAGAGCAGTTTTTAAGTCATGTTCAACTTTACAACCGTATACTTCTTCCATATAACCTGGCATCAGAGTACTCGGTCCACAAATTGTTACTTCAGCACCCATCTTTTTCATACCGATTAAATTGGAACGTACAACACGACTGTGAGCTATATCACCCACTATAGTAATTTTTAAACCTTTGAGAGTACCGGTACGTTCCCAAATAGAAAATATATCCAATAAAGCTTGAGTAGGATGAGCATGGGGGCCATCTCCTGCATTAAGAACCGGCTTACCGGTATATTTATTGACCAATTGAGGCGATCCGGGATAACTATGCCTAATTATATAAAGATCTATACCCATAGCATCAACCGTATATACTGTATCTTGCAAACTTTCTCCTTTATGAAGTGAAGATGCATTAGCTGAAAAACGTACAATATCAGCACTCAAACGATCGGCAGCCAGTTCAAATGACATTAAAGTTCGAGTACTGTTTTCAAAAAATAATGTACAAACAGTCTTACCACGAAGTGTAGGTAATTTTTTATAATCTCTTTTATTCACCTCTTTCATTATTTTAGTTGCTTCAAGTACAACTTGTATATCTTCTGCGGACCAATCATCTAAATCAAATAGGTTTCTACCCACGAAATCTTTTCCGTGAGAATGTGATGGGATATTTGTACTATTCATTTATACCTCCATTATTATGATTAAGTTTTAGTTAGAGTTCACAATAGTTAACGCAATTTCTAAGTCACCCAACAAATAGTGGAAGTTTAACATCAAGGAAAACCATATAACATATTACCTCCTTTATGTCTCACCGGACATTTTTAAAGGACATTTTTTTGCATGAAAAAAGAAATCTTGTTAATCTGTCAAGATAAGAGTTAGAATTAGATAATAATGTTATTAACAAGCCGGCTTGAAAAGCAAAGCTGATTTAGTATCTTTCAATAAATTTTCTATTCAACGTCAGCAAATAGTTTTAAAACTATCTTTAGTTAACGATTAAACCTCTTTCATTAAATAATCGATAATTACCGGTTTAGTCGTTGCTAAAACCTTTTTAAGCTCTTTTATTATTTCAGGATATAACTCTC
>PWOA01000059.1 GCA_003564155.1 Candidatus Cloacimonadota bacterium | reverse complement strand
TCGTATAAAGATTGATCTCTGTTTGAACTTTCTCCTTTCCCCGTAGTAGCAGTGGAATCTTTCCCATCCAGCACTTGAGGACGCCAAAAACGTGTTCCACAAGGGATTTACGCCTCCTAAGAAAGCTCTTTTTAATGATGTCCTCAAATCAGGCGAAGGTACGGGAGTTATAGTAGAAGATATAGAGTTTGATGCCGATATTCCCGATCGTATCTTCTCCAGGGTAGCATTGAGAAGATAATAGCAGGTTTTAGGTGTCAGGGGTTAGGGACAGGACTTAGAAATATAGGGCATGAGATTATTATTATATTTGAGCCGGGTATTTGCTTTAAACAATATTCAGATAAGATGGAAGGTTTATCTGGTGTTCATGACGGAACTCACAGGGAGAGTTGTAATGGTTTTGAAAAACCCGGGTGGATGGCCTACAACAAAAAACGACTTGACAGGAAATGGGATAATCATAATTTAAAGGTTCAAGGAAAAAGAGGAGGTAATTATGCTCAGTAAAAAGACTGTTAGAATTACACTTTTAGCTGTAATAACGGTTGTTTTCGGCACCGTTTTGTTTGCACAGCTTCCAACTCTTGTGATAAGTCCGGAGCAGATTGATTTTGATGAAGTGGAGGTTGGAGAAAATAACGTTGAAAGTTACCTTTTAAATGGCCGAGATCTTGTTGCCAATGTTCTAATAGGTTCGGCGAGTTCTTTGTTTACCATATCTTTAAGTGAAGAAGGCAGATTTACCGACAGATTAATGATCGAGCCTAAAGACGGTATAATTAATGAGACTATATATGTCCGTTTCGCACCAAGGAGAGCAGGAGAAGTAAGAGGTCAAATACTCCATATAACTCGTCGACTGGAAGAACGGATGATTTTGGGTGTAAGTGGTACAGGTATTGTCGGAGATGAAGACCCGATAAGAATAGTTGTTGAACCACGTCGTATCTTTTTTGGTGAAGTTACAACAGGAGAGTATGAAATTGACGAATATACCATACGAGCAGCGAACATCTCGGGAAGATTGGCTATAGCTTCTAATAATCGGCAAATCAGATTGTCTTTAGAAGAAGAAGGGGAGTTTACTAATCGTTTGGAAATTATTCCCGATGAGGGTAACATTGAACAAACAGTATATGTTTTATTCGCACCACGTGTGATAGGACCTATAAGAGGCGAAATATCACACTTCACAAGAAATGTCCAACGTCCCATAGTTGTTCATGTTGGCGGAATCGGTATTAGCGATAATGATGAGCAAAGACTCGTACTGAATCCACAAAGGATAGATTTCGGAGAGGTATCTGTCGGAAGAGAAAGAGTTGAATCTTATACGGTCCGAGGTGTTGATATTGATGGAAGGTTGATTATTGGCGCAAGTAATCCGCAAGTTACTTTATCGTTTCAAGAAGACGGAGAATACACTCAAAGGCTGACAATTAACCCGAATGATGGGAATATTCGTCAAATCGTTTATGTGAAATTTACCCCGCAAAGAGCAGGAAGTATTCGAGCAGCTATTCATCACCGTATTGAAAACACAGATATATTTGCATTCTTACCTGTAACAGGGATAGGCTATCGAGACGAAAACAGAGAGGGAGAAGTTGATTTTTATGGAGATAGTATCATGGTTTTAGAAACAAACTTATTAGGGAACTATCCAAATCCTTTCAACCCGGAAACTACAATTAAATTTTCATTGATGGAACAATCCGATGTCGAATTGACGGTTTATAATCCGCAAGGACGCAAGATAAGCAATTTAGTTAATCAAACTCTGCCACAAGGTGTACACCATGTTGTATGGCAGGGATTGAATTATTCCGGAGAAACAATGCCCAGTGGTATATATTTCTATATACTGAAAGCTGATGATATTAGCAAAACCGGAAGGATGGTTTTACTGAAATAGGTTTCACAAATAAACCTGTCAATCATCAAGAGGTTAAAATTTGGTGTTAGGGTTTAGTGGACAGGACATCGTGAGGTATCCTGTCCTTTTTTTATCTTTATTACTATCTTAATACTGATCGTCTTAGTTATTCAAAGACATTTGTTGACAAATCATTACCTTTTTCGACTATAGATAATGTGGATATATAAATCAAGGCAGAGACTCTCCCTAAAGGTAAGCTAGTAGTTAACCGGTATATTAATCGTCATAAAGTATCCATTATGATAATCAGTCACACCGGTTACATTCTTGATTACATAGCAACTAAAGAGGGCTGCGTCTTATATGGCGGAAAGATTATCTGCCATAAAGAACCTAAACGGATTTTTAGTGATATAAGGGGTATGGTTACGGAAAATGTAAGGAATGCCAGGACAATGAGATATAGAGGCACTAATCATGAATAACAAAATCGAGGCGAATCTACCTAAAGATGATCAGCAAAAGCTGGAAAAAGTTGGTCTGGACTTTTCACAGATGTCACGTTCAGCATCTATATGCAATAATAACTCTTCAGCCACAACAATATGGAGACTGTCCCGTATATAGATTATTATAGATAACAACAGTATAAAAAGCTCTGTGATCTGATCCTAATCCTATACAGATCGGATTGGCTAAAAATGTATGAAATAAACCTATCAAAGCAGAGTGAAGTATGCAAGATTTGAGCTTGGTATGAAAAGATAAATGTTTGATAATTTTACTATGTAGATTACACGTGGCAAGTGATTCGAAAGTAAAGCTTATAGAAAGCGGTTTAAAGATTAATAAGAACAAACCATAAGGAGGTTTAAGATGAAAATCGGTACATTGGTAATGATGTTGATCCTGGGAGTTATAGGTTTAATAGTTGGATACCTGATCTTCGGTCGTGTAGCCGGAGATTATGTATCACCTGTAAAAATATTCAGTACACCGGAAGGTTTATTTGATCGGGTCGCTTATTCTTTAAGAGACATCGAAAGCATGAGGCAAAGCATTATAATATCGGGAATAATTGGTAGTGTTCTCGGACTAATAATCAGCTTAACCAATAAATTTAAAAAAAGAACATAAAATTAGGAGGTTTAATCATATATTATCGCAGTATAGATTTAATTTTAAGGATACTTGATCCTAAATAGTTTTAGGTGTAATCTTGGTTTCAGATTGCACTCCTGAAGCTTAGTTCATCTCAGACTTGATATAACAATATGACGTAAGTAACGGTTAGTATGCAACATAATTTAGGTGATCATCGAAAAAGACCTTTCTTATTTCATTAATGCACCTAGTCTTATGTTATGCATAGAAAAAACAATATGACGACAAAACAAAGAGCGATTGTAGCAGGCGATACAGGATATTTGCGACCCAGTTCATTGTGAAAGAGCCAAGGATACTGGGTTAGAGCACTTAGTAGTGATGTTCAAAAGATCGATCCGGTAAGACCGTATATGAATGATTTGTTCATTGGCAGAGTACCAGAACTTGAGTCGATAAAAGGTGTTTGCGAAAACATCAATATCGTTATTTCATCTTTGGGTACCAACAAACAAGAAGTGGTGTAAATATTTAGGTTTAAGTTATAAATAAAGTTGAACTAAATTCCTCTCACTATTTAACGGTTTTTATTAGTACAAAAAAACAAGGAGGTAGAAAATGGTTCAACTAAGGTTAAGTGAATCAGGAGTAGACGAAACTGTCAAGCAGATTCGAGCTAGAGGAGGGATAGATTTTCTTTATTTGCTTGAGTTAATTGTGAAGATTTACGTATGTTTTCGTATTCAATACAGAAAAGATGCACCAAACTGAACTCATTAAGACCAAAGAAATATTTGTCAAAGATATAAAAAAAGCCGTGATAATCTAAGTGGCTATGATGATTACCACGGCCCATAAGGATACATGCATCTAGGAGAATAATCCTTAAGATCTTGGTCCATCATTGGACACATCAGACTATTTAG
>PWOA01000014.1 GCA_003564155.1 Candidatus Cloacimonadota bacterium | reverse complement strand
TCTGTCTTGCCAATGCTCGATAAAATCATCTAGATGTAAAACAAGAATATCTTTATCCTTAGAGAAAATTTCAGCTATAGTTGTTTTTCCCGATCCGGCGTAGCCGTCAATCGCCACAATAAGCTTATCAACTCCCATCTGCCAGTCTTTAATTTTTTCTTTAAGCTCTCCAGCTATCTTTGTTGATTGCTGCATGGATAAATGTAAATAACAAATTAATTCCCACAGGTGCTCCACAGACCGAGATTTTGGGTTTGGGCTTGGGTTTCCAAGGTTTCAAAATGGTCTTGGAAGGCAAACGACTCGTAAGGAAAATAGTGGGCATACCCCTCTTCTAAAAGAAGAGCATTTATATTCTCTCCCTCTTTAGTGAAAACATAACGAAGCAAGCGGTCATATTGGTCACGATCTTCTGTATGTGGATCTTTAAGTAACACTACATACTCCCCCTTCAGTAGCTCAGTAACTCTTTCGCTTGCTTCCGGTCCAAAACATTCCTCTTCGGTGTAAGGGCCAGATATTTCAGGTGTATCTATTCCAATCAGACGAACTAATTCCGGAGAATTATTTATGCGCACTTGAATAGTGTCGCCATCTATAATTCTCATTACTTCAAACAAAACTTCGTCTTTAATTTCTCCATCCTCCTTCCCTATTTCTATCTCTACTTGGTCGGGATGTTCAATAATAATCTGGGGACGATTCTCATATATTCCTATCTCACCATAAATATGAACAAGCTCACCGCTCCAACTTTCAATATCATCAAAAAGGTGGGACTGATTGGAAAAGATAACGCTATTAAAAGAGCAGTCCCTAAAATCAGGGCAGAAGTTTAAAAAGAAATTATTATTATTTGAAACAAAAACGTGATCAATTTCACCTTCCACCCAAAGTCGTTCTCCGATATGATCCGACACTTCGGTGTATAAAACAGTATTTTCAGCGGTTTGATCCGGAATTTCATAACCAATTTCAGGAGTAATTCCTACACCGATATTCGCTCTATACAAGATAACAGTGAGAAGTAAAATAAAAGCAATGGATATCGCTACCCAAATCCACGTTTTTGTTCTTCTCTTAAACATGATGAATTAATTTATAAAAAATCAATATTACCTACCGGTCGCGTATTGAATCAATGACTTAACACCCGCTAAATTCTTTTCAAATTCTATATCTTCATGAGTTGAAAGTTCAACTGTTATTGCTGGTATATTAATAGACGCCAACCAACCCTCAACATCTCCTGTTATTTCATAATAATCAAAAGATTCAATTGCAGGATATCCAGAGGCATTAGAATACAAATTCATTATTGTCCTTGTCCCTTCCAATACTCCATCATTACATTCTGAACCATACACAGCATTGGACTGACTATGCCAGAAAATCATTGCAACAGGATTAGTGTCTTCAACAAAACTTTTTATAGCCATTGCTTCAGGTTCAGAGAAAGCGCTCGTACCAGCACTAACCACTTGCCCTCTCCACATACTCTCAGGTTTCCAATTACAATCAAAGTTTCTATTTAAATCCACACCATTTGCATTGAATCGTCCGGCTGAGGTATTAACTCCAGTTGGTACATCAGATAAGCCGAAACGCCCCTCTTTTCCTATTACTTTATATAATCCATCAGGATTAGCTGAAGGTATTATAGTGACTTTGACATCTTTTGGAATTACATCTGGATTCTCTTCTAAGTAATCCATTATTTCATAAGCCAAAACAATAGAATTCCATTCATATCCGCCATGTATTCCTCCCACAAAGACTAAATGTTTTCCATCATCATTCTCTCTACCTTCTGGTAGATAAGTATAAGCTTTAATATCTCTTCCCTCAACAGATACTCCTATAATGCTCTCTTCAATGACTCTTTCGGAAATTTCTTCTTCAACAACTTCTTCCTCTAGCTCACTACTTGAAGAAAAAAATAAGATGGAAACTCCTAAAATAACTAGAAATGCAACTATTACAAATATTGTCTTTCTATTCATTCTAAAAAATTAATTAGAGTAATGATTTAAAACAGCTTCAATTCCAGCCCTGTTTTTTCCCCATTCGATGGAACTGTGTGTATCCAAGAGAACACTTATTGCAGGAATTCCCATTTTTGCTAACCAATCTGTAGCATCACCAGTCAGAAGATAAGCGTCATAACTTCCACTTGCAGGATATCCAGAAGCATTAGCAAAGACGTTCACAAGACTTTGAGTTTCAGAAAGTACAGGTCCATTACAACTTGAAGTAAACACACCTCCTGCAGCACTATACCAAACAACAGCTGCGCTTATATTATTTGCTTCCACATAGTTACGAAGAGCTTGTGACTCTGGCTCAGAAAAAGCGCCTGATCCAGCATCAACAGATATATCCCGCCAAGTTGCATTTGCTTGCCAAGAGCAATCAAAATTTCTATTTAGGTCCACTCCGCTTGCATTAAATCGTCCAGAAGTTCTATCTCCAGAAGGTACATCAGCTCTAGAGAATCTACCTTCCTTACCTACAATTTTATATAGCCCATCAGGGTTTAGTGTTGGAATAACTGTAACTGACACATTCTCAGGGATAAGATCACTATTTTCTTCCAAGTGATCTATTAATTCATATGCCAATAAAGAAGTGTTCCAAGAATACCCTCCATGAATACCTCCCACAAAAAGTAGCTTAGTATCCCCTTCTCCAAAGTTATAAGCAACGATGTCTCTACCCTCAACAGACTCTCCCATCACTTCAGTAGCCCTTGCCTCACTTTCCTCATCATTACCTTCTTCGTCTACCATCTCTACATCATCATTTTCCTGATCAACACCAATAGTTTCTTCATCATTTTGAATAAAGAAGAAAAAACCTATTAATACCAATACAATAACCACAACCACGATAATAAAATATTTCATATTTTTCTTTATATTATTTTATAATAACCATCATAAATACCTCCTATTATTAATAGTATAGCACAACTACCCCTTGAGAAAAATTAGCTATTAATTAAAATATGATTGGGATTCAAAACCTTAAATAAACACCTGTTATTGAATATTAAAAAAACACCCGAATGTAAACATCCGAGTGTTTGAGTGAGAAAATTAACGTCTCACACTTTCATGTGAGATTCTTCTATTCGAGTAAGGATGCATTCGGTGATTTGATTCACCAATTCTGTATCATCCCCAAAATATTGAGAAGCAAGGTGCTGACCAGCTTCTTCGGTTAGCAAAAAGGGGTCAGGAGCATTTATTTCCCCTTAGGCCTCCCTCTTTCTCTCACTGTAGCCTGTAATTTAAATCGATCAACCATCCGATCTTTCCATAGACTGTTGCCATATGGGGTATTTTTACTAATCGAGTTCCTGATCATATTTATTTCATCTTCCGAAATAGGTTCCTGTATGAACTTCCGGTAATCTCTGGGTAGAATTATTTCCGGATCTGTTAAAATCTTTTTCTGCTTTGGTGTTCCCTTCAATCTTCGATACAGGCTGGAGTATTTCCAGTTTTCCACATATTTCACCAAGTGAGCTCTTAAGGGGTTCCTTTCGACGTATCTCATGACGCTAAGGAGGTGAACATCTTCTTGAATGAGAAACGACTTGTATCTACCTTGAAATATATGTCCAGATCCAGTTGTTCTCTGGAGAGCGTGCCAACGCAAAGTAAGAGTCATAGAAAACCAATACATGAACTTTGAAAGATCTCCATCTTCTTGAGGTTGGAGAATGAGATGGAAATGGTTAGGCATGCAACAATATGCTATGACTCTCATATTATACTTTTCCCTTGCTTCTTCTAAGGCAGACTCAAATAGTCCATACTCTCTAGGTTTCTCAAAAAGAGTAAGGCGTGCATTAGCACGATTGAGTACGTGATAGTAGTAATCCTTAACATCTACTCGTTCCGCTCTAGGCATAAGGTTATTTTAGTATAAAAATGCTCCTGACCCCTTTT
>PWOA01000077.1 GCA_003564155.1 Candidatus Cloacimonadota bacterium | reverse complement strand
TTTTTTACTGCGGATGAGTTTAACCCTTTTTACTTCTACGTTACAGTTTGGACAAATAACTCTGCCTTCAGTACTTGTCTCATGGGCTAACTTTGCAGCAAAAGTTCTTTTCTTTGCCATCAATCCTCCTTAAATCATCTACCTGCTAATATAATTAGCTCTTCTATTATGTCAAGCCTTTTTTTATTTTTTTTATGCTCTTTCGATATATTGGCCATTTCGTGTATCAACTTTAATCTTTTCTCCAAGTTCAATGAAGAATGGTACCGTCAGTTTCAGCCCTGTTTCTGTAACTGCATTTTTACCACCGCCGGAAGCAGTATTTCCTTTCACATTTGGTTCGCACTCAGTAATGGTCATCACAATCGAAGTCGGAAACTCAACACCTAAAACTTCATTATCGGGCGAAAACTTCATTACTACTTCTGTATTATCTATCAGGAATTTTTCAGAGTCACCGATAATTTCTGCAGGAATATTTATCTGCTCATAATTCTCAGTATCCATAAAGACAAAAAAGTCGCCATCATGATACAGATACTGCATTTTTTTCTTTTCTACCCTAACTTCCGTTAGTTTTTCCGTGATACGAAAGTTGTTCTCTAACACTTGACCGGTTTTAACGTTCTTAAGTTTAGTTCTGACAAAAGTATTTCCTTTACCCGGTTTAACATGCAGGAAATCTATAACTTCATATAAACCGTCCTTAAACTCAATTATCATACCATTTCTAATGTCGGACGTTGTCGCCATATTAAATACCTACCTCTCAATTGATTGAGTTAACAAGAAATATGAACATACAATCTATGACAAGAAAAAAAAGAGGGGTAATCGATCGATTACCCCTCTTGTATTAACTATTTAGGTTTAACGTTTTATTTCATCAGCATCATTTTATGGATTTTGTTGTAGTTTGGTGTTGACATTCTGTAGAAGTAGACACCTGAAGTAACACCTTTTCCACTATCATTTGTTCCGTCCCATACTATCTCATAATCACCTTTAGCGTGTGGTCCTGCCGGAACAAGGGTTCTGACTAACTGACCAAGGATATTATAGACCTTCAGTTCCATCATTTCAGTATCTTCACGTAGGCTGAATCTGATAGTAGTTTCCGGGTTGAAGGGGTTAGGATAGTTCCGACGCAGAGCTGTTACATATTCAGGCTCCGGTATCTCAGCTTCTTCTTCTACTGTAATCGCGACAGGTCCGTGGAAGCTGTTAGTCAGATCAAGATCTACATTCTGCAGCCAATAGTAATAAGTCTCACCCGGATAGACATCTTCATCTACAAAAGTATAAATAGTAGTTGAAGAGCTGTTGTTAGCCGGAATGATGTTACGGTTGATTACATCGGCGTTTTTAATACTGCTCTCGCTGCTGCGGTAGACATTGTAACCTAACATATTGGTCTCAGTCTCAGATATCCATTGCAGTTCGACAAACATATTAGCAGTAACATTTGCTGTGAAAGAAGAGAGTTCTACAGGCAGAGTATCTATTCCGTTATCACCGGCAAACTCAATTACGCCGGAACGAACACCTTCACGACCAAACAGAGCAGTTAAGTCTATGATATAGCTGTATTCGGTTCCTGCGATAAACTCGATATAATCCCAAGGGATAGGCATCCAGTTAGCACCTTGACGATACCAGATCTGACCCGGTTGGTTCGGGAACTGCAGAGTAAGCTCACCGCCTGCGCCTAACACAGCAGCATCGGCAAAGGTAAACTTGAAATAAGCACCTAAAGCTGAAGGATTGGGGAACAGTTGAACCGACTCATTTTCCTCATCATCTGAATGCTCAACAATAATAACAATCTGAGGCTGACCGGCTACCGGAACAAATACTATGTTAAGATTAGTTCCCGGAGGTGTTACAGTATATTGTCCCTCTTGATCATCATAATCCATCTCACCTTCTTCTGGTTCAACTTCTTCTACTTCTGCGGTAACCAGAACATCACGAATCTCGTTCCAGCCGTTACCATCTATATCACCGGCGTGATATACTTCCCATTTCACCATTACATTTTCCAGACCATAACAAGCTTCAGGTAACTCAAAAGCTATGTTAAACCAATCTTCACTTGTCGGAAGCAGACGGTTGCCCCCTTCCTGAATCCAGCTCTCGCCTTCGTCTATACTATAGAAAATACGGAATCGTCCCGGACCTATAAAGAAATCATCCTCATCATATTGTCTTCTGAGCATTGAAGTAACTAAAAGATCACTCTCTACGCCAACAGTAGAAAAAGCAATCTGCCAGTTAACACCAACATCCCAATCAACCGCACGATATACTCCCTCTTCAGGATAACCGTCTACCATTGCAGCGGTTGTAGTAATCTCATCAACGTCAGAATCAAAAAGAACTGCCGGCGGATCGGCTAAAGTAAGAGCTAAATCATTGTGGAAGACTATCGGATCGGTACCACCGGGAATCTCAAACTCTCTGTTAGCTATTCTCCCGCTGGGAGTATGAGTAATCTCTATACGAACTATGTCGCCGGCTGACCAGTCATCAGGTGCTCCAATAGCCGGTAAATTACCCAGGTTATAAGTTAAAACAAATCTGCCTAATTCAGTAAATGTCGCATAAGCATCTAACTCAGGTGCAGGTGCTTCAATTACATAATCGGGACGAGTGGTAATCCAAAAACGGTACTCAATAGTACCCTCTTCAGGATACTCGCCGTCATAATCAAAAAGCTCCTGAGATACAGGACGAGAGCCTTGACCAAATAAAGAACCGGCAAGAATAAAGACAAACAACGCCGTAATAAATACTCTCATAAATAGTTTCATAACATTATCCTCCTTACGGATATAAAGTTAAAAATTAGTCGGCAGGCCAAACTGCAGGTTCAGTTATATTAACCATCAAAGGCTTACCAATAGTCACATTGTAATCTTGTCCAGACCATTCCTGACCATCATAAAACACTGCAGCCCAGGACTGAGTAGCCGCTGCCCAACGATTAACAACATTAGCAATACCCATATCATCACCAAGTTCAGTTGCCGTTTCTAAATCACTACGGTCAAGAGGAACCATAACAAAATTATTATTACCGACGGTGCCTTCTATCAAATCATACTGAACAGGCTCGGGCAGATCACCGGCACTGTAGAAAGTAAACTCCTCTGTTACGTTGACCATATAAGCATTACCGGCAGATAATTCAAAATCGACTCCTGACCACTCAGCACCATCAAAAAACAGAGCTTCCCAGGACTGAGTCGCTGGCTGCCAATTATTAATAACGTTAATCTGCTCACCATAAGCATTAGCTAAATCCATCGCTGTCTCGTAACCTGAATCCAAAGGTAAACCAATGAAATTGTTGCTGCCGGTCTCACCAATGAAACACTCATAAGCTACATAACCTACTATGTTGCTCGGCTCCGACTCTATCGCTAATAAAAGCGATGAAAACAGAAACAGAGCAGCCAATAAAATCGCAAATCTCTTCATAATAAATCCTCCATTTATTGTTTTATCCCATTATAGATATTTACAGGTGATTCTTTCACTCTTCCGCAGAAGAGTGAAAGAATCTAAAAAACATTGTTATTCTCCTCTAACTCTTAATGACCTTCTATTATTATCATCTGAATTATTACTGCTGTCCAGCAGTGGAGTGCTCATCAGCAGACCCGGAGTTGCAGTAGAAGCTTGAACCTTGAAGAAGGCTTTTTCTCCTATATCATTCAAATTAGCTGATACTGTTGTCTCTGCTGTATGTGCAATTTGCTGCCATTCTCCATTGTAAGGTTCGGTAGTAGCAAAAACTCTGTAAGAATTAGCACCTATTACATTGCCCCAGGACAATGTTCCAATACTGGTTTCCGGATCAATATTTATAGTGACGTCTTCCGGTGGATTAAGATGCTGTACTGTTTGCACCAGTACTCCCATAACTGAAGTCGTATTATTAAGATGATTTTCGTCTCCACTAAGATAAACTTTACCATAAATGTTCATCGCTTCAGATGTTTCCGGAGTCCATTCGATTTCATGAGTTGCCTGAGCTCCGGGAATAATTACACCTGTAACCCAAGTACTTGCCAACTCTATATCATCATCACT
>PWOA01000074.1 GCA_003564155.1 Candidatus Cloacimonadota bacterium | reverse complement strand
TGCCCATATAATTCATCCTCAAACAACCTAAACTGCTTATCAGAGTCTTTTGGACGGCGTCTGATCTCTTGACGCATGGTAAATAACGTAGTTCTTCTCCCCAAGCCGGACCACAATGTGAGAACTTAAACACAGAAAATTTAATAATAAGCTTTACCATAGAGCTTGTGAATGGAGAAAGGATTAACCATCCTGTGTAATATTTTCTAATCAGAGTAAATCATTATAATATGTCCTTCGGATAGCAGATTTGACAAAAAGATGAATATTTATACAAATATTTGCTGTCTCGATTAAAAGCAAGTGGATAAAACTAGTTAATATACGCAGTTTGAATATATAATTAAATTGAGTTAGTGACATCAAATATCAACAATATCCGGTCAAAACACAATAATATTGCAGTATAGGTAGCACATTATATTTAGCAAGATGTTACTATTGTTGCAAAATAACTTACAAGTCAGAAATATGAGTTGTTTATGCTTTGATAACAAGCTAAACAAAGAATCTGTGATTCTTAGTGTTTCCGGTTGTAGAGCATAGTTCTTGACATTATGTTTATCAGATAAAAGCTTGCAGTATATAGACAGGAAAATATGCTGAAGATTATTAAAAACTGTATTGATAAACAAAGATAATGGAGTGTTTATGCATAACGAATCTCAAATAATTAAACTTAAGAAAGAAAAACTGAACAAAATACGAGAATTAGGTATTGATCCTTACCCCAAAAGAACTCAACGTACTCATAAGATAAAATATCTTCTTGTTAACAAAGAAACTTTTTTGGAAACTCCTGAAGATGTCATCATTGTTGGTAGGATAGTTGCTATGCGCAGACATGGAAAAATCGGTTTTGCTGACTTGGAGGATATGTCAGGCAAGATACAATTATATGTACGTTTTGATAAAGTAGGTCCTGATGATTATGATGTTTATAAACTCTGTGATCTCGGTGATTTTATTCAAACTCAAGGTAACCCTATGATTA
Organism: Candidatus Cloacimonadota bacterium; assembly: GCA_003564155.1. GTDB lineage: Bacteria > Cloacimonadota > Cloacimonadia > Cloacimonadales > PWNZ01 > PWOA01. The sequence goes on along the minus strand of PWOA01000074.1, from coordinate 44,628 downwards.
CTGAAAGAGGTGAGTACTCTATACTATCTCGCAATATAAAAATGTTAACAAAAACGTTGCGCCCAATTCCTACGGTAAAAGAGAAAATTGTTGAAGGGAAAACAATTCGTTATGATCAATTTTCAGACATAGAGTTAAGATATAGAAGGCGTTACCTAGATCTTCTGTTAAATCCCGATATTAAGACAACTTTTGTCAAAAGAGCCCAGATAATATCAATAATAAGAGAGATATTGGATAAAAATGAATATGTAGAGGTTGAAACCCCAATATTACAACCTATCTACGGAGGAGCTTATGCAAGGCCGTTTGTAACTCATCATAATACACTTGATATTGATCTTTATCTAAGAATAGCTACTGAACTTTATTTGAAAAGATTAATTGTTGGTGGTTTCGAAAAAGTTTATGAAATTGGTAAAGATTTTCGTAATGAAGGTATGGATAGACGTCATAATCCGGAATTTACAATGTTGGAACTATATGAAGCTTATGGTGATTACCATTCAATGATGGAGATTACTGAAGAAATAATTATAACTATAGTACAAAGATTAACAGGTAAAGATAGGATAAAATATGGTGATCATGAAATATCCTTCAAAAAACCATGGGCAAGAAGGAGTATGATAGAGTTGATAAAAGAGCAAACCGGACTTGATGTATCTGATTGTAATATAGATAAACTATTGTCTTATTTTAAAGATAATAAGCTGGAAATTCCCGAGGAAACAACTCCCGGTGTCCTGATAATTGAATTATTTGAGCATTTTGTAGAGGATAGACTTATTCAGCCGACATTTGTAACTGATTTTCCCAAAGAAGTTTCTCCTTTAGCAAAAAGTAAGAGTAACAATCCTCAGTTCGTGGAGAGATTTGAGTTGTTTATAGCTGGTCAGGAAATAGGTAATGCATTTAGCGAGTTAAATGACCCTCTTGAACAAGAGAACAGGTTACGAATTCAAGCAGATATGAGAGAAGATGGAGACGTTGAAGCTTCTCCAATGGATGAAGACTTTCTGTTGGCTATTGAGTACGGGATGCCACCGACTGGGGGTTTAGGAATTGGTATTGATAGGCTAACAATGCTTTTAACAAACAATACATCCATAAAAGAAGTAATATTATTTCCGCAAATGAAACCGGAGAATTAGTTCCCTAAGTAGTATTATTAGTCGTTGAGAAGAATAAAATTATCTGTTTGATTGGATCTAAGAGGATATCATATGAGGTTTATTAGTGTCTAAAATATTAACTATGCGGTTTTTATTAGGTAAAAACCGTTTTATCCCAAAATTTTCTCATTTGCTTTCATTTATGGGTATTGTAATAGGCGTGATAGCTTTATTGATAGTGTCAAGCGTGATGAATGGTTTGCAAGATGACATGATGAAAAGAATAATAGACACTAAGGCTGAAATCAGAGTTTATCGTTCTGATAGGGGGCCAATAAAAAATTATAGTCCTTTGATGGAATTAATCGGAGAAGATAATGATGTAGTTGCCCTATCTCCGGTTGTAACAAACGAGCTTTTAGTCCACAAAGGCAACAACGTGGTTGCCGTCAATTGTCACGGGATAGATCTTAATAAACATAGAAAAATATCCGATCTTGATAATCAGTTAAGATTAGGATATGTTGACTCGGAATCATTCGATAATTTCGGTAATAATGAGATAGTATTAGGCCTTGATCTCTCTGTTTATTTGGGAGTTACTGTAGGCGAACAAGTTCGAATATCTTCACCAATAAAAACTGAGCCTACACCTTTGGGATTAATACCCAGATCTGATTTTTATCAAGTAGTTGGAATATTTTCGTCAGGTATGCCGGAATATGATATGTCTTACGTCTACATATCTCAGAGTAATGGTATGTTCTTTTCCGGATACGATAATGCAGTTGATATTCTGCAAGTGAAAGTAAATAATCCTCACAGATCCGGTCGTGTTGCTGCCAGATTACAAAGGATTCTGGGGAATGATTATTTAGTTGAAGACTGGAGTGTTTTTGATAGAAGTATTTTTGAAGCAATGAGGCTCGAGAAAATTGTTATGCAAACAGTATTAATGCTAATGTTAATAATTTCCGGATTCAACATGTCTTGTTCTTCAATCCGTTTGGTGTCTGAAAAGCAGAGAGAAATAGGAGTTTTGAAAGCTCTGGGGATGAAAACTCAATCAATTAACCTGAGTTTTTTAAACATTAATGTATTAATATGTTTGTCAGGGATTTTTTTTGGGATGACATTATCTGCGATGTTCATATTTTTTCAGTATCATTATCGAATTATTGAAATCCCTGTGCCCGGATTTCCTGTTCATTATTTGCCAGTAGTTGTAAAGATATCAGATTTTTTTATGGTAGGGGTTATAGTTATATTGATTACTATTGCAGCGACCGTTATACCTTTACATAAAATAAGGAAAACTGAGCCTATCACTATTATCAGAGAATTAGTATGATACTATCCCTTTATAAAAACATTATCAAGTAACGAGTAATTAATAATTAACGCAAAATAATAATTTATTTATTAAGAACAGAATAAACGGAGAAAGATTGTATGATGGAATTGTCTCAAAGAATACCACGTTCATTACCGGTAATTAACTTAAATAATACCGTAATGTTTCCTTACTTAATGATACCTTTAGTAGTATCCGATGAGGTGTTGAAGAAGGTTATAGATTACGCATTATCAAATGATAAATTAATAGGTATTTTCTTAACAAAACAAGAGAATGTTGGGAATAAAGACTTTGAATTTTATACTTATGGAACAGCAGTATCTATTTTGAGAATGTTACGTAATAACGATGGTTCAATAAGTCTGTTATTACAGGGAGTATCTCGGATAAAGGTAGACAAGATGATCCAAAAAGAACCTTTTGTCATGGTTGAAGTTGAACCAATGGCTGAGAACATTGAAGATAACCCCAAGATAACTGCATTAAAGAATGTTGCCATGGAGCTTTTAGAAAAGCTAATCAATGAATCTAAAGAGTTTAATAAAGAAATTGTTTTAGGTTTAAAAAACATAAAACAAGCGGGTAGGATAGCAGATATAATTGCCGGTAACGTTCAAATGGAAATGCTTGATAAACAACGTATTCTCGAGGCAGTTGATTTAGTGAAAAGATTTCAATTGCTCAACAAGTATTTGGCAGAGTTAATTAAGCAGGTTAGACTTGAGAATAGCATTCGTAGTAATATACAATTAGAAATGGATGAAGATCAGAGAAAATATTATTTAAGAGAACAGCTGGTAGCTATAAAAAAAGAATTAGGTGAAGTTGATGAAATAGATCAAGAAGTAGAAGTATGGAAAGAAAGGATAATAAAAGCTAAACTTTCTGACTATGTTGAAGAAGAAGCTTATGAAGAATTAGATAGATTGGCGATGATGTCTCCGGCATCTGCTGAATACAGTGTTATCCGTAACTATTTGGAATGGTTGGTGAATCTACCTTGGCGTAATTATTCTAAAGACCGGTTAAATATACCCCAAATCGAAAAAATTTTGGACAATGACCATTACGGTTTAAAGAAAGTTAAGGAAAGGATTGTTGAGTACATTGCTGTTAAGAAACTTAACAAAAAACTAAAAGGTCCGATCCTTTGCTTTGTGGGGCCGCCTGGTGTAGGTAAAACTTCGTTCGGTAAGTCTATTGCACGTTCTTTGAATCGCAGGTTTACCCGAATTTCTCTTGGCGGAATCCATGATGAGGCTGAAATCAGAGGACATCGTAGAACTTATATAGGAGCAATGCCGGGGAAAATAATCAATGAAATTAAAAGATGTGGTAAGGCCAATCCACTTTTTATGCTTGATGAAGTTGATAAAATTGGTCGTGATTTTAGAGGAGATCCAGCTTCAGCTCTATTAGAAGTTTTAGATCCGGAACAAAATCATGAGTTTATAGATAACTATATAAATCTAAAGTTTGACTTGTCTGAGGTAATGTTCATTACAACTGCCAACACTTTAGATACAATACCACCGGCTTTAAAAGATAGAATGGAGGTATTGGAGTTTTCTAGCTACGTTGAAAATGAAAAAGTCCAGATAGCCAGAAAGTATTTGCTCCCGAAAGAGAAAAAAAACAATGGTTTGACCGGTAAAGATGTCGTATTTCAAGAAAGTGCATTAAAGGAGATAATACGTTATTATGTTCGTGAAGCTGGTGTACGAAATCTCCAGAGGACTATTGCTTCAATAATGAGGAAAATAGCAAAAATGAAAGCTACTGCAACTATAGAACGTCGAGTGATCACATCAATAAATGTTAAAGATTATTTAGGAAGAAGGAAGTTTATTTTGGAAATTGCTTCAAAAGAGCCTGAAGTTGGTGTAGTTACCGGTCTGGCGTGGACACCTTTCGGGGGGGAAATACTTTTTTGTGAAGCTATTGCTTCACCCGGTAAAGGAGATCTTGTTTTAACAGGTTTATTAGGGGATGTCATGAAAGAATCAGCCAGCATAGCTTTCAGCTACATAAAGGGTAACTTCAAAAAGTTTGACATATCTCCGGAGGATTTTAGAAAACTAAATTTTCATATTCATCTTCCAGCTGGAGCCATTCCAAAAGATGGGCCATCAGCGGGTATAACTTTGACTACTGCAGTAATATCACTACTCACAAATAGAAAGATTAAACCCGATATAGCTATGACAGGAGAAATAACATTAACAGGTAAGGTTTTACCTGTTGGAGGTTTAAAAGAAAAACTATTAGCAGCAAAAAGAGCGGGTGTTAAATCAGTTATATTGCCAAAAGAGAATAAGGATGCGTATGAAGAGTTAGACAAAGATACGGTTTCTGATATAAATGTAATTTTTATTAGTGATTACCCTGAAATTCTGAAATATGTTGTAATCGATGGATAAAACATGTGCTAATTGTTGATTGCTAAAGAATATGGATGAAATTAGTAGAAAAATTAATATATTGCTTAACGTAGAAAAAAAGTTTATCGCTAAAGCTGAATACGTTTTCCGAACTTTTTGTAAAATGATCGGTTCTCAACCGGCATTTTATTATGACTATTCCCTAGAAGACATTCATGTTTATTACGGTGGTGCTACAGAAGAAAAGTATCCTGTAAAGATATATCATGATCTAAGTACTGCTGATTTTTTTGAAAACTATTCTTTATTAGATAAAGATGAGGTACATTTTGTTCAATATCGTGATGAGAATATACCCTTTCTTTTTTCCCAAAAAGGTATTTTATTACATCAGGCACACAATAGATTGATAGTTAGAAAGGATATTATTGCATCAGCTTTTTTCTTTCTCTCTTGTTGGGAAGAATACGTCTATACTATCAGAAAGGATAAAGCAAATTCAAAGGATGCTGAAAAAAATAAGAAGAAAAAAGTAGAGTTCAAAAACCAGTATTTAGCAAAAGAGTGGGATTTTTTTTTAACACCAGTTGTTGACAGGTATTGTGGTATTTTTCAAAAATCCTTAGAATTAGCTTTACCTGGTTACCAGAAACTAAACAGATGGTTTGAAGATAAGGAGTTTGCAGTTGCAGTAATTCACCTGCTATCATCGATATCTCCCCAAAACTTGAAAGAATACAAACAGATAAATGACTTAAAGAAAATAATCAAGTACGAAGAAAAAAAAGAAGTTCAAACCACAAATTTTTTTCCAATTCCGGATAGCAAGAAAAGATCAATTATGGAGTCATTAATAGAGGCATATTTAAAGCCAGATTATAATATTTCCAGAAAAGAATATATTAGTTTTCAAAATGATCAAGTGGAAACTTCAATTGGTATATATACTAACAAAAGATGCTCATCTCAAGAGATTTATTTAGCTAGTGAAATATTTAAAGAGCATAATCTATTAGTTAATGGACATACTTTCCTCAATCTAGATGAACATTATAGTAAGCTTTTTAACGAATTAGAATCTACTAAGATTAAATATGATATGTCAATTTTTTATGATAATTTAATTGGTTATAGAGCTGGAATATCTTTCCCTTTTTACCCCTACAATATTCAAGAAAATAAACCATATACCGTTCTGGAGATACCCCCTGCTATCTGTTTCGGAAATTTAAACAAAGGTTTAGATGACCCTTTGCCACTAAAAAATTATGTCAATTACCATTTACAAAAAACGGACCAACGAGAATCTTTGATGACTATTATGTTAGATAACAAAATGAGAGGGAAGTTTTCACTTTATAAAAAAATTCTTTCATATGTGGTGCGAAACAATGGGTTGATCACATCTCCTGATTATATCAGTGATAAATGGTTGACATAAATACAGATTATTATGAATCGGCACTATACTTAGTTCATAATACGCTATGTTATACTCAGCAAATTAACACTTTTTATTATTAAAATGGGACCTAAAGGTTGCCAACTATTTATAATTAATAAACCGGATTATTGGGATAAGTAATTAAGATTTAGACACTAACTGGTTTACCAAAAATATATTATTGGAGAAAGTTTATGATTATTTCCGACAATGCGAAAGTTGTATTAGAGAAAAGATATTACAAGAAAGACAGTAAGGGCAGATTGATTGAAAACTGGGAAAAAATGGTGAGTAGAGTTGCAAATGATATTAGTAATGGAGATGATGAGCTATCAAAGCAGTTTTTCGCATTGCTTGACTCCGGCTTTTTTATGCCTAACTCCCCAACATTAATGAATGCAGGTAATGACTTACAACAGCTATCTGCATGTTTTGTTTTACCTATAGAAGATAGCATAGATTCAATTTTTACGAGTATTAAAAATGCCGCACTTATACATAAAAGTGGCGGAGGAACCGGTTTTAGTTTTAGTCGTTTGAGAGAAACAGATGCTCGAGTAAAAACAACTAGTGGAGTCTCAAGTGGACCAATCTCATTTCTTAAAGTTTTTAACTCAGCTACTGATGCGGTAAAACAGGGTGGTACAAGGAGAGGAGCCAACATGGCCATTCTAAATATTGATCATCCGCAAATAATCGATTTCATAACTGCTAAAAGTGATCCAAGTCAGTTAACCAACTTTAATCTTAGCGTTGGTATCACCCATAGTTTCATGGAAGCTTTATCAAAAGACAGTACTTTTGATTTAGTTTCTCCACAATCAGGCAGAGTTACAGATACCCTAAAAGCCAGTGATATATTTAATTTGATTGTTGAATTAGCTCACAAAAATGGTGAACCTGGGATAGTATTTATCGATCGACTAAATAAATATAATCCAACTCCTCATGTTGGAAATATAGAATCAACGAATCCTTGTGGGGAACAGCCTTTATTGCCTAATGAAGCATGTAATTTAGGATCGATAGATGTAGCGAGATTTTTCGAAAAAAGATTTGATTGGGATAAACTTGGAGAAATAGTTGCTGAATCTGTATTGTTTTTAGACTGTGTTATTGATAGATCAAAATTTCCCTTACCTGAGATTGATAAAATGGCTAAAGCTAACCGTAAGATCGGATTAGGGATTATGGGTTTTGCTGATTTGCTGTACAAAATGGGAATACCTTACGATAGTGATGAAGCTGTAGAATTTGCAAAAAAATTAATGGAATTCATTGATTATGCAGCTAAAGAAAAGTCAGTAGATTTGGCTATGAAGAAGGGGGAATTTCCTAATTATAAGGGTAGTATTTATGAACAAGGAAAGCTTTTCAGGGATAAAGTGTCCAAGAATTGGGAGAAACTGTCGGCAGATATTCAAGCAAACGGTATTAGAAACGCCACTTTAACAACAATTGCACCGACAGGTACCATAAGTATGATTTGTAATACTTCAAGTGGGGTTGAACCTCAATTTTCTTTAGTATATATCAAGGATGTAATGGATGGAGAAAAGCTTCTTTACGTTAATCCTGTGCTAGAGCAGAAATTGAAAGACACTGGATTGTTTTCTCAAAAATTGATGGAGAAGATTGCCGAAAAAGGGTCTTTAGCAGAGATTGATGAAATTCCAGCAGAAATTAAAAAAGTTTTTGTAACTTCTCATGATATTAGTCCCGAATGGCACATTAAGATGCAAGCTGCTTTCCAAGAATATACAGACAATGCTGTATCTAAAACAATCAACTTCAACCAAAGTGCTACTAGAGAGGATATTCGAAAAAGTTACCTTTTAGCTTTTGAGTTAGGCTGTAAAGGTGTGACTGTTTATCGGGATGGAAGCCGCCAAAATCAAGTATTAAATGTAGGCAGCTTAAAAAATGATACAGCTAAACAAGATGACCGGATTGTCCCCAGAACTAGGCCGGAATTTATGCATGGTGTAACTAGAAAAATTGAAACTGGTTGTGGGCATTTATATATTACGATAAATGCTGATGAAAATGGAGCATTTGAAGTATTTACACAGATGGGAAAAGTCGGAGGCTGTCCTTCAGCCCAATTAGAAGCCATAGCTCGTCTAGCTTCACTGTGTTTACGTTCTAATGTTAAAATTGAATCTATGATACAACAACTAAGAGGAATTCATTGTCCTTCACCGATGTGGTTCAAAGGAACTATCATAACTTCTTGTGCAGATGCAATTGCCCGTTCGTTAGACTCATATTTAAAACTGTATAAAGCTGGGAAAATTAACGGATTGAATAACGATTGTGACGAATATGAGGACGACAAATCTGAAAATAATGATAAGAATGGTCGAAAAACGATTGGTGGTTCTTGTCCCGACTGCGGCGGGGTAATTGAGTTCAGTGAAGGATGTAAGAAGTGTCACTTATGTGGTTGGTCCAAGTGCTGAGCTTAACTCAGGTAATTAAACAGAAGAATAATAATGAATAAAATGGATATTGCTTTCTTGTTTGACCAAGTGTATCGCTACAAAAAAATCAGCAGCACTTATGATAAAGCAAAAAATTACACTATAACAAAAAAGGGGAAAGGTCATTTTCTTATCATAGCAGAAAGTCAATCAGCAGGTAAAGGGAGGAACAACAATATATGGTATTCTCCTGAAGGAGGATTGTGGGTAACGGCAGCATTTTATAATATCCCATTAAAAAATTGTGTAACGATTTTTTCCGCACTAATGATCATTAAAGCGATTACAAAGATATATAAGGATACAGATACCGATATTGGTTTAAAGTGGCCTAATGATATAATCCTAGCAGGGAAAAAATTAGGCGGAATACTAACAACATTCTGTACTAGTACAAAATATCTAATTATGGGTGTGGGGATTAACACCAATAATTCTATCATTGATAAAGATCTTGATGCCATTTCACTAAAGGACTACTATAGGCAACAGAACTATGAAGATAAATCCAATTGTATTACCACGAAGCACAAGCAACTCGATGAAAACATGCTAATGGACATCAATAACGAAGAGTTGTTATATGAAATATTCGCTAATTTTTTCCATTATTTACCACAATTGGTTGAAAACGATTTAAAACCGTTTTGTGATGACTATTACAGATTCTCGATTTTAGAGAATAAGAATATCACTCTATCAACTCAGTTTCAGGATTATCAAGGAATAGTTAAAGGGATCAATAAAGATGGAGCCATTCTATTAAAACATCAGAGTAACTCTATTCAACCATTTTTTAGTGGTTCTGTAAGGATAAAAAAAAATATTGACATTATTTAAAGAGACGTCTTATGTGAGTCGCAATAAAAGGGAATATTTATGTTGCTAATATTCATTAATAGAAAAAAGCGGAGAGTTTGAATGAAAATAAATACTATTGATAGAATTCTAATTATCTTTGGTGTAATATTAATAATGCTTTATGGATGTACTAAAGATGAAAAAGTCAACACCGAGATACAATATCATGATAAAATTATGCCTTTAGCTGAAGGTAATTACTGGGTGTATGAAGACTCAATTTTTGTTAATGGGAGTCATACACATACAGAACATTCAAAAATCGCAATTACCGGATCTTCAACCATTTCCCATCAAGGTAAAAAAATAATAGTTTATTACTGGAATTGGTTTGAAATGCCTGAAGATAAACCTCAAATCAGGAAAAGTTTAGTTCGGAATGAACCAGAAGGCTTATTCTATTATGGGCAAAAAATTGGTTCTACTTATTCGAATATAAGCAAGACACTATTTATTAAATATCCTGTTGATGAGGGAGAAGAATGGGCTTATAAAAGTGGAGTAATTATAAAGTGTGTTTCTTCTGCGAAGGAATTTGAAACAAAAGCAGGTGTATTTAATGTATATAAACATAAAGTAGTAAATCCGACAGCAATGGGAGATATGTTGGCTTTTACCCCTGAAACTGTTGCTAATACAAGAGGTGAAACAATTCAATATTTATATTATGCTCCTGAAATTGGGTATATAGGGATGAAGAATATTCAAAACGGAGAAGTTATATTGAAAAGAAGCCTGTTAGAGTTCTCAGTAGAAAAAGACAAAGAATTATCCAAGGGAATGGGATGTATTTTATCGTCTTAAACCCCAGTTGTCGGTTATTTCTCTAAGTGAATATTAGTTTAATTTAGAATTGTTTGGTTATTAAGCACTTTGACGTACAAACAATTATTAATTAGAAGCGTAATCGTACGACTAATATAATGCAAACTATGGAGGATGTTGTGAAGATGTTATTTAAAGAACATGTTATTATATTTTTCTGTTTGTTTATTTCAGTGTTTTTGTCAGCAAACGAGAAAATGGTAGTTCGATTTGAAAACCCCGATGAACATTTAGTTACTCAGTTTATTCAATCAGGTTATGAAATAGCTGCATATCGTCCTGGCGATTTTTTGGACCTAGTTGTTAATCATGAAGAACTAACAGCTTTGCAGGAGATTGGATATGACCCATTTATAACACAAACAGAAGAAGGTCTAAAAACAAATCTTCAACCTCAGACAAGATCTATTCCAGGATACAGAAATTATGGTCAGATTCTCGAATATCTCGAAGATATTAATGAAGAATATCCTGAAATAACTAGGTTGTACAATATTGGTAATAGCTGGGGTAAAATATACACAGATGAAGGTAATGATTATTATGAAGATTATAATTTTGATATTTGGGCATTAAAATTAACCACATTCCCAGATTCATTAAAAAATAAGCCAGCAGTATTCTACATGGGTGCTCATCATGCAAGAGAACCTTTAAGTGCAGAAGTTCCCCTTGTTGTTTTAGATTATCTATTAAGTGAATATGATGATGAGAATGATTTAGTTATGGAGCTAATAGATGAAACCGAAATTTGGTTTGCTCCATTAGTAAATCCTGATGGACATAAAGTTGTTCTGGATAGTTTAGATGTATGGTGGCGTAAAAACATTAGAGATAATAACAATAATGGAGAATTTGATTCTAATAAAGAATATGGTAGTGGAGTTGATGGAGTTGATTTAAACAGAAACTATGCCTTTGAATGGCAGTTTGATCCGAGAATAGAGAGAGCTACTTATACAGGGCCTAATCCTGGCTCCGAACCTGAAGTTCAAGCAATGAAGGAGTTAATGGCTAATGTACATTTTGTTGCCGGAATAACTTACCACACTTATGGTGAAATGGTACTTTTCCCTTATGGGTATGCTCATGGCTGTCGTGCTCCAGATCATCTAGCACTTGAAGATTTGGCAAAGGAAATGGCCTATTCAACACCTAGATATGGTCGACCAGGATATTATCTTCCACAGCAAAGTATACACCTATACCCAGCGAGAGGAGTCACGGATGATTATGCTTATGGGGAATATGGAATATTCTGTTTTACTGTAGAATTAGCTACTGAGTTTATACCTTCAATAAAAGAGATCAGGCAAGTATCCCAAGATAATATTGAAGCCGCAATGATTTTATTGGAAAGGATTCACAAATCTAGCCTAACCGGAATAATTACTGATGGAGTTACAGGAGAACCTTTAGAGGCAGAAATATTTGTCATAGGTATTGATGATACCGGTTCCTTTAGGCATCCGTATAAGAGCAGAAAACAGTTTGGCAGGTATTATCGAATTTTATTACCTGGTGAATACAAGGTCGTATTTAGTAGTTCAGGATATGCCGATTCAGATACATTTATGGTAAAAATAACCGAAGATAAGCAAACAGAATTAGATGTTTCTCTTTATCCCCAAAAAGCTGATCTTGTCTCAGGGAAAGTAACGGATTTTTTTAGCAACGAACCCATCGAAAAAGCCGTAATAGAGCTGACTAACCACGAAACAGATTATGTTTTAACTGATAAAGAAGGCGTGTTTACTTTGGAAAATATTTATTATGGTAATTATGAATTAAGGGTTTCAGCTTCTGACTATGGAACCCTATATTATTCCTTAGAAGTGCAAGAACAAAATGTATACTTATTATTTGAATTGTATCCCTCTTTTTTTGTTGATTCATTCGATAATCTCGACAGTTGGGAAACCACTGGAGAATGGGGATTGTCGTCAATGTATTCTTATATGGGAGATTATTCTTTGGCTGACAGCCCCAAAGGGAAATACGTTGCTCCTCTGATAAGCTCCGCAAAACTATTATACAAAATCGATCTGTCTACTGCCTATAACGCTTCGCTTACTTTCATGGCAAAAAATGATTTAGAGGAAAACCATGATTTTTGCTATGTTCAAATTCTTTCTCAATCTCAAGATAAATCGGAGTGGATTAATTTAGTAACTATTACAGGTGAAGCAGATTGGTCTATGTATGATATATCTTTAGCAGAATATACAGGACAAAAAGTATATGTCCGTTTTTTATTCAAATCAGCAAAAACCGATAATGAAAAGAACGGAATATATATTGATGACTTTAGGATATATGTTTCTTCTCCTGAGCTATCGGGAGACCAAAGTACCAAAGAATTAATCCCCTTATCTTTACAGCAGAATTATCCGAATCCTTTCAATGTCGAAACAACTATTTCTTTCTCACTTGATAAACAACTACAGGTTAATTTATATGTCTATAATATTATTGGGCAGAAAATCAGGACTTTAATTAATAGTGATTTACCGGCTGGTAACCACAGCGTTATTTGGGATGGATTAGACGATAATAAAAACACAGTTGGAAGCGGGATATATTTCTATCGATTAAATAATTCAGAATATGCTATAATAAAAAAGATGCTTTTGTTGAAATAGTTTGGTGTTAAGTAAGATAAATAATAAGTCTATTGTGTCATCCACTGATTCGAATTACCACAGTAATTCTAGTAGTGTAGAAAGAGTTGCCGTTACAGGAGCTAATGGCTTTGTCGGTACTCATTTGGTTAGGATGTTAGCTGAAAAGGGTATAGCAGTAACTGCATTAGTTAGACCAACATCAGAAGTTAATCATTTACCTTCTAATATAAAGATTGTAAGTGTAGATTATGATAACAAAAACAGACTAAAGCAAGTACTGGCAGGTCACAGTTGTTTAATCCATAATGCAGCAATTACGAAAGGGAGAAATTGGGGAATATTTTTTAAGCATAATGTTGAATTGACAGCTAAACTGGTTGAAGCCGTCAATCAAGTTAGTACTCTTCAGCATCTGATCTTTGTCAGTAGTCAAGCAGCATCGGGATGTTCTGTTAGTCCTAAAAAAGAAGATGAAGAATGTTGCCCTGTGAGTTATTATGGTAAAAGTAAACACTTAGCAGAAAACGTTGTGAAAGAAAAATGTCTCAAAAACTGGACAATCGTAAGACCGTGTTCTGTATATGGACCTGGAGATAGAGATTTTTTTCAGTATTTCAAATTAATTAAGAAAGGACTGTCTTTTATAGTAGGATATAAAAAAAAGTATATTTCACTTATATACGTCGAACAGCTTACAGAGTATATCTTAAGAATCATTAATAACCCCATTACGTTTGGGAACATATATTTTCTTTCTGATGGTTTCTTTTATTCTTGGGAAGACTTTATCTTCGCGTTAGAAGGTGTTATCGGCAATAAAACAACAAGGATTAGAATACCGGATTTCATGGTTATAACAGTTGCTATGGGAGCAGAATTATTCGGATCTATATGTAGGAAAACATTTTTATTAAACTGGCAGAAGTCAAAGGAAATTAGAGCTTACCATTGGATTTGTGATAGTACTAATGCTCAGAATTTACTTGGCAAGGAATTTCCTGATTCGTTAAAAGATAACTTAACGAAAACTTATCGATGGTATAAGGAGAATAAGTGGTTGTAAATGGTAACAAGTATGCCGATAACTCGGATTTAGGGATATTGAAATTATTTTATCTAAATATTTTTAGTTGTTTTTATATGTTGTCGAAGACTATAACCCTATTATTCTTTGCTGGGGTAATTCTTTTTTTTACTGCCTTACACAGTAACGAGTATTACGAAGTATATCAATCAAGAGCAGAAGTGGTTGACAATTCTCCAATGATAGCTTGCGCCAGGTGTTCATTAGCTGAAGGAATTCGTCATAATGAATTAGATGTTGTTCCTCCTCAAATCATTCGCGAAACACCGCCTTACTATCCATTAGAATATCATGTTTTCGAAGGAACGGTATTATTAGAGATTACTGTATTACCCGACAGTACCATAGGTTATATCGAAATTAAAGAGTCAATTCCTGTATTAGATAGTTTAGCAAAACAAACAGTCCGAGAATGGGAATTTATACCGGCTTATAAAGAAGGTGAAGCTGTCGTTGGTTTTCTTGATGTAGCAGTTGAGTTTGTAGCTGATGAAACTATCCTCCCTGACTATGAGGAAGATGTATTTGATGAAAATGAGTTGGATGATCTTCATCAAATGATCGATGACTATGTTAAAGCTAAACGTGAAATGTCAAAACATGAATTATTAAGGTTACCTTACTCAACGTATAATGAAAATTATCATCTTTTTTCACCGTCTCTCACCTATCCGCTAATAACACGAAATAAATTCACACTAATTCCTGATCATCTAAAAGCATTTCATGTTATGCAAAACTTGTTTCCTTTCTTTGATTTTAAAACTTACCCTCACAAATGGGAATTTAGGACTGAAGACTATAATATTCCGGTGACTTTAGTTGAGTCTTACATGGGCTTAGGTTATATGAATATGGACTATGCGCATATAAAGCTTAAAAACAACAACACATTCTCGATAGAAGGATTGCAACTTATCTCAAGTTATTTTACGGATGATGGATACTGGATGGGAAGCGATGAAAAAAACAGCAACTTTATGTTGGATCTCTTTTATCCTTTTGGTAACTATTCTTTTCGTTGGAATATGTTGACTATAGACCAATCTATTCCTTCTACAAAACTCAGGTATATCGATAATCAACATTTTGATATTCAACCAGTCGAAAATAAGCTAAATGAACATATGCTCTACTTCAATAACCCTTATCTTGACATTGGGTTGCGTTATGAGAAATCTATTTATAAGCTTGAAGCAGACAAGAATGATTTGGATAGATCAGAAAGAGAGTTGCTTCAGATGAATTTAAATCGAAGTTTTTTTCTTAGTAACCATTCTTTTAACATGAAATGGGAAAGATTACTTTCTTGGAATCAAGATGACAAAATCCTAACTAATCTTATAAATAAAGATAATGATATCCAAACATTAACATATATTTTTGATACGGATCTGCTATACCTTAATGCAGAAATATTATCCGGCCTTGAGTACAAGTACCGGGCTGATTCATATTTAGAGTATAGATTCAACAATTTATTGAACTGGAGAGTTGGAGCTATCGAAAGTGAGTTGCATAGTATTGATAACGACAATATTAATTTTCAAGAAAGCTGGTTTACAACAGACAATCGATTTGTACATCAAATAATAGAAAGTGATATATATTCAACTATTACTTTGAATGAATTGAACCAGGGTTTATTCCGATCAATAATATTGAGTTTGACAGCAGGGAAAAGGAAATTTGTTGAATCTGAATCATATGTTTCATCATTCGAAACTATTGATAGAGAACAAGATTCTGAAAAAATATTTGTTACAGAAATTAGTGAAGTTGGTACGTATTATTTGAAGAACGATTATTCGATAAGTTTACATATGGGTAATATAAGCTGGGAATTGTATGGATTTGGGAAAATTTACTTTGATAATGATGAAATGCAATTTTTACCTCGGTTGTTTAGCCGTTCAGTTTTAGAGTGTAAATATCACCTCCGTCATAATAATATTATTAGTATTGGATTCATTCATCATTATTTCAGTGAGTATAAACCAATTCATCAATATTCAACTAAAACGTCAATATTAGATAGTTTTGCTAGGATCAGCATAACAAATTTATTTGACATACAGGCTGATATTATGAATATTTTGGAAACAGAAACACTTTTTGGATATCCAAGCAGATCAGGTATTCATATTAATGCCGGCATTAGATGGTTGTTTTTTAATTAGTAAACAAAATATAATAATCGAAGGGTAAAATAACTGAGCAGAGGTACCGTCTCTCCTTTGTCCTTGACAAATAAGGTGAGTAGAAAAAACTATCATGATAGATTATAATGCAATCGTGTACTTATTAAACGTATCTTGCAGAATACAATTAATAATACTTTAGTATTAGTATATGAGAGTGTTGTAGCCTAAATTAACAGACGAATAAAGGAGTTGCTAATGAAAAGGACTTATCAACCACATAATAGAAAACGAAACAATAAACATGGCTTTAGAAGCCGTATGTCAACAAAAGCAGGACGTATGGTGCTTAAAAGACGTCGTGCTAAGGGTAGAAAACAATTAACTGTTTAACATGTTATTCCTAAAAAAAAAACCGAATATCAACGAATATTCAAGAATCACATCAGGATCCAAGGTAAATATTTTAAGTTGCTTATACAAAGGAACAGTATTTCCGGTCCTGCTTTTGGAATAATTGTTAAGAAACAAGTCGGTAAAGCTGTGGTAAGAAATAAGATTAAACGACTTACAAGAGATTTTATTAGGAGAACATACAATCAAATTCCCGCTGATGTTAATGGAATAATTATTGCCAAAATCAAAGCTGGAGATTGTGATTGGGATAAAAAAGTTACAGATTTAACGGACAGTTTGAAACGTGCGAATATCATTCTTGAGCAATAGCATACCTAATTTGAAAAGCAAAGAAATTTGTAAGTATAGAATTAACGGATTGAAAGTTATTAATAGAATATTTGTTATTTTAATAATATCTTACCAGAAAGCAATATCTCCATGTCTTATTCCCAGTTGCCGTTTTACACCAAGTTGCAGTGAGTATGCTAAACAAGCATTTACGAAGTTTGGTTTTTTTGTTGCAGTTTATTTGGTTGTTAAGAGATTATTAAAGTGCCAACCATTTCATCAAGGTGGTGTAGATGAACTCCCTTAATGCTGCTTTTTTGCGCCTGACTATCCCGATGTATAATTAGGATTGTTAGTTGAGATGTCTTAAAATTAAATAAAGGAAACATATATGGATAAAAGAACATTAATCGCCATAGTACTGATATTTATTGTTTTCTGGTTAAGCACTGAGTTTATTTGGCAGCCTAAAGAATCCGAAGTTGATTTAACAGATTCTTCGGTTGGAGCAATTCCTGAGACTAAACCAACCCAAATTGATGAAGAATTTGTTCAACTGGATTCAGAAGCGAATAAACTTGATCGGCAGTTTAAAGACTTGGACTATTCTGAAAATATTGAGGTAAGTAAAGATATAATCCTTGAAAACGATTACATATCTCTATCATTTAGTAACTTAGGGGCGGTGCTTAATGATGCTTACTTAAAAGAGTACTATCTCGCTAATAAGAAAGGTATTGTTAATTTGATAATCGATAATGAATCTTTACTCGGCTTAACAGTTAGTTTATCAACACAGAGTATCGATTTTTCCAATAAAGTGTTTAGGTGGGAGCATGGTACTTATAATCGATATCCGACTTTAACTTTTTTTATTGAGAATGATAAAGGAAGAATAGTTCAGAAAGAGTATATCTTAACTGGAGATTATAATCTTCTCTTGAATATTACAATAAACGATATTGGAATTATTGAAGGATATTATCTTGCTTTTGATAGCGGTATTGCTGATACGGAAGAATCTCTTAAACAGAAAAGTACAGATTATCGTTTCATAGCTCAAGTTCAAGGATCTCAAACCAGCCTAACTTTAAGAAATTTGGAACGTTTGTCAGAGAGTGAGGAGATTAAGGGAAATGTCGATTGGGCAGCCGTGAGATCAAAATATTTTATTCAAGCATTGATCCCTGAGGAACGATTACAAACTTCATATATTGAAATATTTGAAAAGAATGAAAGTCCTGCCTTTAACTTAGCTGTTGCTCATAGAAGAAACTCATCATCACTTAATGATTCATACCAATTATATTTAGGACCATTGGTCTACAAAAATTTGGAGTATTTTAACTTAGGGTTGGAAGAGTCAATGGAACTAGGTTGGAAGATAATCAGACCTTTAGGCCGACTTTTTCACTGGATTTTGACGAGTATTAACAGTGTTGTACCTAATTATGGTGTCACCATTATATTTTTTGCTCTTCTACTTAAAATATGTTTATATCCTTTAACTCATAAAAGTTCAAAATCAATGCTCAAAATGCAACAGATGCAACCCTATATGCGAGAAATTCAAAGAAAGTACAAATCCGATCCCAAAAAGATGCAAAGTGAGCTTAGTAAATTGTACAAAGAACATGGTACTAACCCCATGGGTGGCTGCTTACCACTTCTTTTACAAATGCCGGTATTTTTTGCACTCTTCCCTGTGCTGAGGTATTCAATAGATTTACGGCAAGCTACTTTTATTTTGTGGATTAGAGATCTTTCGGAACCGGATCCCTTAATGATATTACCCATTATGATGGGATTATTTATGTTCATACAGCAGAAAATGTCTGCTCCTAAAGCTGTTGATAAAGAAAAAATGGATGAAAAGCAATTAGCTGCAGTTCAAAGTCAGAAGATGATGATGTATGTCATGCCAATTTTTATGGTATTCATCTTTCGAGGTCTACCTTCAGGTCTTGTATTGTATTGGACAATATTCAATATATTTTCGATTATACAACAGTATTTTATAAAAAAACAATTTGCTACTTAATACAAATAAAAAGGTGTTTTATGCAAGAAATTATTAAAAGAGGGGTTAGCCCCAAGAATATTATTAAAAACTTTAGTACCGAACACAGTATACCAATAGATTGTCTTAAATATGTTGTAGAGCATAAAGGTTCTAAAGGATTGTTTAGTCTCTTTGGTAAAAAAGATTCAGTGGTTAAATTTTATCTACCTGAAGTAGAAGATATTATAAAAGAGTATCTCAAAACTCTTTTAGGACATCTTAATGTATCTTACAGAAAAATTGATATAAAAGTTGATAAAAACACTTACTTCACCCATGTTAAAGGGGTTGATAATCCTGGATTCCTCATTGGGAAAGAAGGCAAGATGTTATCAAGTATTCAACATTTATTGAATAAAGTAATAGATGATAAAGATCACAAGCATGATAATGTGGTATTTGATGTAGATAGCTACAGAAGTCGTCATAGTAATAATAACAGTGATAATAAATCTTTACCGAAGCACAAATCAAAATCACCAAAGAACAGTGAAGTTGTAAGACCTAAAAAAAATCGTAAGACTGAATCAAACAGAAAAATCAATAATAAGATATCGGATAATTGATAAGTAAAAGTTATACTTGAGATATAAATTACTCATTAATAATCAAACATGAAATTCTTTTCAGGAAATATTGGACTTGTTGATTATTCAGTTTTTAATGCTGGCAGTTTTTACACCGATGGTGGTTCTTCATTCGGTGTTTTACCCAAAGCTGTCTGGCAAAAATCAATACCATCAGACCAGAGGAACAGGATTGAATTAGCTTGTAATTTAATGCTAATAAAAGACCAAGATAGTTTAATTATTGTGGACACAGGTGTCGGTTATACATATGATGAGAAAGTTGAAAAGATACACTCACCGGAGTCTAACAAAATAAATGATGGTCTAAAAACAATGGGATATACAAGATATGATGTGGATATAGTTGTCCTAACTCATCTACACCATGACCATATCGGTGGAATTATCTACGGCGAAAGAGATGACTTACAGTTGATGTTTCCCAATGCGGATCATTATATACAAAATATTGAATGGCAAATTGCTTGTAATCCCGACGAATTAAATTCTGCAGCATATAGGTATGATCTCCCGCTCAAAGTATTAAAAGAATCCGGATCTATAAAACTCATACAAGGTGATTTCAAACTCACAGATAGTATCAAGTTGATGCTCGTTGGTGGTCACTCGATTGGTTCACAGGCCGTAAGAATATTCAATGATAATCAATTACTATACTACCCTGGTGATATTATCCCACAAAAATATCACCTAAATCTTGCAGTCACATCTGCATATGATATATCTCGTCAAGAGACAGTAAATTCCAAAAAAAAGATTCTTCAAGAGTTGAGATCCAAAGGCGGTTTTTTGGTTTTTAATCATCAAGTTGATAATATTGTTTATAAGTTAGGAGCATAACACCACAGAAATATTTAAAAATTCGTTTTCCCCTTTATGCAGTGATAACAAATAGGCATGTGAATTCATTATAGTTCTGACACACAGGTATATAATAAATATACGAGCCTTCTTACTATCGTATAAATGACCATTAGCTAACCTTGATAATATCCTTAACAGCTTGACTAAGTAAGATATATGTTGACAGGATATCAGCATTTGTCAATTTACATACATTAACTTCCAAGGAGGAAAATAATGAAAAGGGAAGAATTAATTACAAAAATTGCTGATGACGCAGGCATCACGAAAAAACAAGCCAATGCAGCATTAGTATCACTTTTAAATGGCATTTCTGAGTCGCTTAAAAAAGGAGAAAAAATTACGTTTGTTGGCTTTGGAACATTTTCTGTATCTGAAAAGAAAGCTAGACAAGGTATCAACCCTCAAACGGGCGAAAAATTGATGATACCTGCTAGAAGAGTACCATCATTTAAAGCAGGCAGTAAATTGAAGGAAATAGTTAAGTAATATTTATTTATCATTGTTACCAAAAAGCGATTGTTTTTAATTCTTTATATTAATTAAATTCAGTCGCTTTTTTTGGATGTAGCTGACTATCAAATCCGTGGGGAGTTGTATCAAGTATCCGTATTCGATTTTGAGATATTATAAGTTTTATTAATGCTTATCAAGATTAGTTAGATATCGTATTGTGGCCCAAAAAAATATTAAGGTAGATTTTAAGTATTGCAGTTAATTATTTATCTCGACTGTATTTCTTGGACCATTTCAACGGAGAATTATGATGAAAGATAAATCTATCTGCTTCATTATCATTAGTATTATTCTTTTTATCATTAGAACATTTGTCGGAATCATCGTCTTTATAAGAAGTAATTATGTAGTACTTATCCTCAAAAGTAATTTCATCACCAACAAATAACAGAAGGCGACGGGCATATTCAACAGAACCATTAACCTTAACCTTTCCGTCTTTGATCATAAAGCGAATACTTTGGTAGTCATCGCCAGCTTTTATAGCTTTCAAAAACAATTCTAGGACAATACTATCTTCGTCTTTTGTAAGCCTGAATTTCATGATATATCCTTTATGTGTAAGTAGTTATGTAAAATGTAAATAAAACAATAATTAGTTTTAATGACGATAATATACTAATAATTTTTTGCGAAATATACTCTCTTAGTACTATTTGAACTGCAGAAGATACATTTGCCTTCTTCATATTTTGAATTGAGAGGTATGCAACGGATTGTAACTTTCAGTCGATTTTTGATTTCTTCTTCGCATTTTATATCACCACACCAATGACTATATGCAAAGCCTCCATGTATCATTGGTTTATCAATATTATTAGGAGTAAAAAAATCGTAAAACTCGTTATAATCATCTAATAAAAATGTATTACTCTCTCTGAACTTAAGTGCACGGTTAAAGATATTAAACTGAATATCATCGAGAAAGGAGACAACATTATTTAAGAATTCATTCCTGCTGATACTATCCTTATCTCGGTGGGCTTTATCTCTGCGAGCCATAAAAACACTCTGATTAGCTACATCCCGCGGACCTATTTCCAGACGAATTGGAACACCTTTTTTGATCCACTGCCAGTTTTTCTCCCCCCCGGATATTTCGCGATCGTCGTATTCTATACGGAGTTTATCTCCATGATAACTTGTATTATTCAGTTGAGGAAGAAAATCTTCGATAAATGTTTTGACTTTTATTTCATCTTCTTCGTTTCGGAATATAGGTATAATAACAACATGATTCGGAGCAATTCTTGGTGGTAACACTAATCCATCATCGTCACTATGAGCCATTATCAAGGCTCCTATTAAACGGGTAGACACACCCCATGAAGTTGTCCATGCATATTCTTCACAACCTTCTTTATTTTGAAATTTAATGTTTGATGATTTAGAAAAGTTTTGGCCTAAAAAATGGGAAGTACCAGATTGAAGAGCCTTCTTGTCTTGCATCATAGCTTCTATACAATAAGTTCGTAAAGCACCCGGAAATCTTTCACTAACTGTTTTTTCTCCTTTGATTACCGGTAAAGCTAAATAATCTTCGGCAAATTTAGCATAAATATTAAGCATAATCGTGGTTAGTTTGATAGCTTCTTGCTCTTCAGAGTGTACTGTGTGACCTTCTTGCCATAAGAACTCTGTAGTTCTCAAAAATAAACGGGTACGTAATTCCCAGCGAACTACGTTTGCCCACTGATTGATCATGAGGGGTAAGTCACGATAAGAACTAATCCAGCGACTAAAGGATGCTCCAATAATAGTCTCACTGGTAGGTCTGACGATTAAGGGTTCGGTTAATTCGCCGGCAACATTCAATGATCCTTGACCATCATCTTCAAGTTTTGTGTGAGTGACCACAGCACATTCTTTAGCAAAACCATCTACATGTTCAGCTTCTTTTTCAAAAAAGCTTTTTGGGATAAATAAAGGGAAATAAGCATTTTTACAACCTATTTCTTTAAACATTTGATCTAGATTTTTTTGTATGTTTTCCCAAATTGAATATCCCCAGGGCTTGATTACCATACATCCTCTGACATCACTATTTTCAGCCATGTCTGAAGCTTTGATAACTTGTTGATACCATTGAGAGTAATCTTCTTCCCTTGTTGGGCTTATGGCTGTCTTATATTTTTTTGACATCTTATCGAACTCCTGTAAGTATTATTAACTTCAATTGCTTAAAACTTAAAATAATAGCATGATACATTAGTTGCTAACATTAAACGATATTATAAATCGTTTATCAATCTTATTGGATAATAATATGTTAACGCCCTTTGAGAAAGATATTATGATATATCAAATACAAAGTAAAAATGCCAGACTGGGAATAGAATTAGCTCATAATCGATACTATGCTGTATTGATAAATTTGATTGAAGCATAAGAACAAAATTCTAATCTACAATATTACCACAACAAAATTATGATGGCAATATGCTCTGCAAAAAGCAAACAATTAACTCAATTGTGTGTTAGATAATAATGATAAATAATATGGCATTTTAACCGCTCATCATATATTCGTCCGGATATATCCGGGATGCTAATAAGATGAACGGTCAAAATATTACTACTCTAAAACCTTTTCTTTTCTTCTCTGCAGAAAATAACCGATATTTCCTATAATAATGAATATAATCATCATGATATGAGCAGCATTTTGTGCATTCATTCCAATACGAGCAACTCTAAATTGATAAGGTACTTCATCATCTACTATAGAAACATGTTGCGATCGAGCAATATCTCTACTAAACGGTCTTCCTCTGTTTGCAAAAAGATCTACCATTTTTTCATACTCAGCTGCACCTTTCAAACCACCAAGTATTCCAATTAACTGTCCTGTTTGTTGGAAAGGATAAGTATCAGGTGCTATAACAGCAGTTATACCGGCTGCTACATTAACACCAAATTGAGGACGAGCATAGATAAACCATTCTTGACCAAAAGAAGATCCAGAAAATTGGACGACTAAATTCATCTGTTCATAATTCCTTATTCCTTCCATCATAGGTAAATCGGCGATATTTCTACCTTCTGCATCTGTCTCAAGAGCTTCAGCAATATCATCACCCATACCTAAAATAATCGGTAAATATAGCGCGGGTGGTTTAAATCCGATGTTAATATAATGAACACCTGAAACAATATCCTTTTCAGGATTTGTAGCTTGAATCTCTCTTTTGACAGTATCAATGGCGAAATCAATTAATGGTGCAGCAGTGGTAAGAATAGTAAAAGTAAAGACAGGAACTCCCCTGAGAAAAGCATGTCTTAAAATAGCTGTTTCTTGAGGAAATAACTCCGGCATTGTAGCAGCATCATGATGAAAATTCAAAAATATTGCTCTGCGTTGTTCGCCTCGTTCATTTATCTCTGCAAATCTATCTATCATTTGATAAATATTCTCAGTTGGTTCTGTCGTATATGTTGGTGAATCATATACAAATACAAGTGGTACAGTCACTGTAATAGCTACGAGCAGATATACCCAACGTCTGTCTAATGCTTGTAATCTTTGAAAAAAGTTCACGATAAATCTCCTTTATAGTTCAAAATATTCGCTACGGTTATAAAATTATATTATTGAATTAATCTTAGCCAATCACCGACAAGAAATTGGATTCTGCCAATTAGAAGAGATAATCTTGCCATAACCGTATATCCGAAGGAAGCTCCGAAACCTATCATCATATACCAGACACCTATACGGGTAAAGTTTTTATAAACCCCTTCATGAGCCTTGGAAAAAAAGAAATAAAACAGAATCGTTACTGTACCTACAAAAATTATCACTAAGTTTATATTAGTCAACGGAAGAATTGAAGATCTTAATTGAACTAGTGTATTTGCATGAAGTGCCAGTGGTACGCCCATACCTACGGTACCCATACTAAAAGCTATTGGGTAGCGAGACAACCAGGATAGTTTACTATGAAACCTGAAAAGAAATAGGATTCCAAGTGATGCTGGTATAATGAATATAAACTCATGCCTAAGAAATATTGGAGTATATACATATGGGATAAAGACATTGTAATATACTAAAGGTAGTCCATATCCGACCGAAACGCCAACTAATAGATGCTCGGCAAATCGGTATAATGGGTTTTCCTTATATAGGAAGGAGAAGACGAAAAGGGTAAGTAAAGCTGCGACCCAAGTGCTTATTGTCTCAAACATTTTAACTCCTTGTTTTTTTATTAATTAATATCAAATATATCTTAATGTATTAATCGGACCCTAAGTAAGTCCTTTCGATTCCTAACAAAATCCTAACAGATACCGACATACCACCAAGACCTACACCAATCATAATAGCTCTGGTTGCGGCCATGTTAGGTACGCTGAGTATCCAATGTGATATATCTGGAATCCATTTGCTTATAGCCATTCCGATCGGGACCTGCGCAATCATGACGATAATTGCGGCTAATAGCAATACTGTTGCTTCCGGAGAACGTGCCCTGAATGCTTTGTATGAAGCGGAGGCAATATAGAATGCTAATAACGAAAATATCGTTGATGAAAGTGGCATTTGTACGTTTTCGAATAGCCACATGTATGGAGTACCTGGCTCTCTACCCCAATAGAAGGCGGAAAAGGTAGTAAAAACTAAAGACGCTAAGGTTATGATGCTGTATTGCCATTTAGGTGCTTTACGTTTAATTTTAGTCCAATGAGTTCTAGTCAAACTCATTACACCTAAAACAACTGCGAAAGGTGACATAGCTCTAGTCCAAGATAAAAACCAATCAAAGTAATCTTTGGCAATTCTATGTGGAATAAATACATATCCAACAAAAAGGAATCCGAGTGTCATTACCATCGCTAAAGGTATTCGATTTTTTATTGTTTTCATAATTTATCTCCTTTCTATTCTCCGGGGAACAAGTCAATGAAGAATGTAAGCTGAGCTGTTGATAGTATTGATCCTATTATTATTGATGTGAGTATGAGAATCTTCATGGCATCTGTTGCTTTCAAGGTTGCCATCATCATCGGCTCTCGTCCTAAATATGCTGCAGCACCGTATAATTCTTCACCTATAAGGGTATAGTCACAAGTCGTAATAAAGAAAGGTACCTGAGTAATTGCGTCAGTACCGGCTATCTGGATAGCTCCCACTGTATTCCCGACTTCTGTCATAATAAGTGCTTCAGCATAATATGCTCCCATATAGAAATTTGTAGCACATTTTTCTCTTATCATGATTCCACTTACACCTGCAACAAAGGCAAACTGCTGACTAGCTAAAAAGAATACGCTGTTTTTATCAAAGGTGTCAGGTCTACCGGCTTCATAATGAGCTTCTTTGACGATTTCTTGGGCAATTGGAGTTACAATAAAGTCACGACAAGGAACGATTAATTTGGTGTCATATTCTGCAGCTTTTTTAGCAACTCTACCTAAAATTGCCAATCCGGCTAAAGTCGAAACAACGCTAATACCATCTAAACCTGGATTAAACAATATTGGTCGACCCATTTCGGTAGCTCTACCGATAGCATTATCAATTTCTTCTATTCCTGCAATAGGTCTGATATACATATCTTTGCCTTGTTTAGCTCTTTTTACCATAATATAAACTAAAAAACCAAAGATTAAAGTGGCTATCAAAGTAGTAGTTCTTTCAGTATCAAACCAATTTGGTACAGGGAAGAAATATTTGTTACCTAAATTGTCCTCGTAGACATCTGTTTCAACAAAAAGCCCTCTTCCATTAGAGTTAACCATCTTGTACTGGAAAGTTCTCAATTCCCTTTCTCTTCTACGAACTATCATTCTCATCCTGGCTCGATCAGAAGGTTGTTGATTAGCTTCTTGCATAAATTCATATTCATTCATGGCAAGTTGGAGTTGATATTGATCTATTTGATTTTGAAGATGTGCTTTTTCTTCTTCTGAATCAACTTTATCAAGTTCCATCTTCAAATTTTCTACTTCCTGCTGATAATATGACATTTTTCTTTCTACTAAAGAATAGAAAATATGAGTTGTGACGGGTCTACGGTTTTCTTTATCATAAAAAGCATCTATAGAAGTATCGATAAGATATAATTGTTGTTCAGGAATAACCCTTTGGATTGGTCGGAAGATATCGTTAATATAATTAATCGTATCTTCTGTTTCTCGAATAATACCGGAAACTCTCGAGCTTAAAGAAAAGGTTTCGCCAGCATAAGGCTTCTTATAAACACTGTAACTAAAATTTTCAATTGGATCACCTCTTAAGTAAAGTGTTTGCGGTCTATAAGACATATAATTTTCATCGAAAGCTAATTGCTGTTCAAATATATAATCTTCTGGTAGTTCGTCACCGCTGACGCTAAATGTTATATGAAATTTAATAAAACGATTTTCGTCATATTCAGGTGAATTAATGTTATATTTTTCCGGTAAAGTTACCCGGAAAAATAGGTTTTGATAGAATTCGTTAATATGAGTTATGTGATTCCCTTCATCATCATATACGTCAAAAAATATATTATCGATTTTATAATCATCATTTGTTTGATACTCGTAATTAATCAACAAACGAGTTCTCTCACGATTCAAAAAAGATGTATCCATCAAGTTAACTGTGGGCTTATCCCAGAAGATTAGGTTGTTATCTCCTTCTGAGTTTGGGTTATCTTTTACAGTAAATTGAGGTTTGGGAGGTAAATCAGTTTGATTAACGGTTCTGAATTCTGTAGGTTGTCCAAAACTTTCCAAACCCCAAAAATTTGTATAGGAATGGACAACTCGAAAATCAGTTATATTATCGGATCTTGCATCAAATATGACTTCACCTAGAGAGTCGATTAGTTTATGATCTTCTAAGTATATATAGTCATAATTTCTGTTATTATATCCTCTTGAGTATACCAACGATGCGGGATTTGATATGGTCATTTCAAAAGGTTCTATTGCCGGATCTTCTAATTGTAATAGTCTATTATTTTCAAATAACTCGAGTTGCTCAATATAGTGATTAAAGGTGTTAACATCATCATTGGAAAGAAGATAAAGGTTAGATTGAGCTATACCGCTGGTTATAAAGGGTAGTAACCATTCAAATTGAAGTTTTTGAAGATCCTCTAAATATACAGGGCTTATTCTTCGAGGTTTTTCAGGGCTATTGACTCTGGGAATACCTGAAACTATAGGTGCATGAGGGAAAAGTCTTCTTCTTTGATCAACTGCAATAACTGTATAAAAATACTCTTTATTCGGTCTTAATTGTTAGAGTACTTGCCGAAATTGACGATCTTTAAAACCGGCATAAAAACTACTATCTTCTCCTTCGTCATCTTCAAAGAGCTCAATTTTTTCTGCTTTATAGTAGAATTGTTTTTTGGGGATAACCGCTAAAGTAGAGTAGTTTTCAAACTTATGTTCAGTTAACGTCAAATCTCGGGGTACATACTGGTAAATTGGGCTGTCTACAGGTTGTTGATCTTCTTGCCTTAAGCCACGGGGACGATTGATATTTGTCAGCAGATTGTAACCACTGTCATGGTAAAAAACTTTTTCACCGGTAAAACCGGTTTCTGGATTTACAGGGATAGTTCCGATAAGAAAAAGTTGATCTTGAGTACTACCTCGATAAATCCGATATTCAATAATCCTTGCTTCAACCCCTATCGGTTTCCAACTTACAACTAAACCGGTACCATTATCATCAGGAACATCTTCAACTGACAAATCCTCAACTATATATTCCAATACCTCGTCTTCCGGTATATGTGCAGTCGCAAATGAAAACAGTTGCGATGAAGCAAACATTATTACCAAGAAAAGTGGAGCAAAAAACCTAAACCACTTTCTTTCACTAATATTAATCATATAACAACTCCTTGATCAAGTTAGTTCACTATATTCGAACCGAATCTCTCAACTAGTCTTTCATGTCAAGAGTTACCTAAAATAATATAATCATTGATGCTTTAGTATTCCTACTTAACGATAATTAAAACGACTTATAAATTATTGCTCATACCTTGCTACCAGAGGTAAAGATATCTTCACTTCTACATTAGGGACATCCATAAAATAATCAAAATTAGTGACTACTTCTTCAAAATGTTTCATCATTGATGCGGGAACAGGAGGTCCTGCAACATTCTTCATTTGTAATGGATCAATTGCTGTTCCGTGATAATAGACAGTGTAATGAAGATGAGGTCCTGTTGCTAAACCCGTTTGTCCAACGTAACCTATGACTTGATTCTGAGAAACTCTTTGACCGGTTTTTATCCCGGAGGCGTAACGACTTAAATGGCCATATAATGTTTGATAATTATTTGGATGTCTAATCATGACAGTTTTACCATATCCGCCACTTCTGCCATTTACGGTTGGATGTCCTCCTTTCCAGCCGACATGTGATACTATTCCATCTGATGCTGCAACGACAGGTGTCCCTGTGGGAGCTGCATAATCGACACCATTATGAGGGCGTACAATTTTTAAGATGGGATGATAACGACCTTTGGAGAAATATGAAGTAATACGAGTATAGTTCAAAGGAGATCTAAGAAATGCCTTTTGAAAAGAGCCTCCTTGATTATCAAAATATTTAGCATATCCTTCTTTACTAACTTCAAATCTATAAGCACGTTTATTGTAGTTTCTGCTCTCATATTCGGCAACTAATATATCACCGTATTTAACAAAAGTGTCGCCTAACATATATTGTTCATAAACCAAACTAAATCGATCACCATCTCGAGGATCTATCAGAAAGTCAATATCCCATTGAAATATTTCAGTATATTTGCCAATTAAATAAGGTCCTTCTCCAAAGTCTCTTAATGACGCGTATAAGGAGCCGGATATAGTTCCTTCGGTTTTTCGTAATACTTTTTCGACTTGAAGTGTGTCTATTTTAGGAAAATATCCACCTAAAGTGTCTCTTTGTATGCAAAAAATTCTTATCTTATCTCTAATGGGAAAATACTTTAGTTCATGAATTACGTCTAAGGAATCTATTTTAACGAGAAAACTATCTTCGGGCATTGATCTTCTAAGGTTATAAATACTCGTTAACTCGTTGAGAACTGGATTCAGAGCAGTCATCCCAATGCCTTTAGCTTGCAGAGCTTGATTCAACGTCTCTCCATATTCTAGTACTCCGCCTATGTAATCAAAGGGATCTACTTCCTGTATTTCAACTGTTTCCGGTTGTTTACAAGCAGTAACAATAATTAAAAATATTAGCGACAAACAATTAAGATATTTTACCATATTATCATTAATGACATCCATTTATAGGTATTCAATAGATCAACAAAGATAATGCAAAATCATATATTATAACCAGTTACAATCCTTATCAAAACATCTTTCTAAAAAACTCTCTTAATAATTAAACTAATTAACAAACGATGAAAAGGTTCGATTTTGTCAAATAAAAAGTAAGAAGATTCAGATGATATTCACTCGGTAAATCATACAGATATCATTGCTACGATTGATTCAATTCCAACATACTAAAGCTTTGTGTATATCAAGAATAAAAAGGCATAAACTTAAATGCCTATGCCTTTTTTATTTGTTCTATTAAGATAGTATTATTTAATTAAAACCATCCGTTTTGTTTCTATGTGAGAAGGTGTAATTAATTTGTATAAGTATATGCCTGATCCAACTTCAGTATTGTACTGATCCTTACCATCCCAAGTAATCTGATGACGTCCTGACACCAACTCTTTATTTAGCAGTGTTCTTACCTTTTGTCCTTTAACGTTATAGATTTCTAAAGTTGTTAAGGTAGGTTCTGATAAGCTAAACTCGATAACTGTATCAGGGTTGAATGGGTTAGGGTAATTCTGTTTCAGATCAATCGCGAAGGATGGTTTTATAACATCCGTAACTGAAGTATAATGGTCTGGTGGGTCGGTGGTAAATCTGATAGCAAGGCCTTCTTGAATTGGTGTAGCTGATCGAGGATAATTATTAAAGAAAGCATACTCGATTCCGGTTGTATTGCAGGGACTTTGGATGCCTGTGGTACTATAGTTTCTGTTTTGATTTTGATTCCATACAGTATGGTACTGAAATATGATATCACCGTCATTATCTTCACGAGGCTCCAAGATCAGTTGCATTTTTTCAAGTCCTGTTGGGTGAATATTAGCCCAGTTGTAAGCATCAAGCCAAGTAACGATGAAACGATTACTTACTTCATCATGGTACCAGGCAACTCTTAGTGAATCTCCAACGTCCGGTTTACCTTTTAAATCATCCCAGAAAGGTGCAATAATACCTCTTGGACTTATTGGAGAAGGAATAGACCAGTTACGGAAGTTTATCATCCAAGTTGGAATTAAACTCACCCATCCATTTGAACAAATTGAAATTTCATCATAATCCTCACCATAATATTGGAATATGAAAGGAAGATCAAATGTTTCCGTTCCGTCATCATGAAGCCACATATCTTCTCCCGGTCCACCCTTTTCGGGATCTATGTTGATCCATTCATAGGTTGGAGCATGCTCATAATCAACATCAAAACTGTCATAAGCATAATAGCCATATCGACATGGTCCAGTCGGGTCGGTATTAGATACCTCGCCGATTGTTATATTAAAATAACTTGTAGTAACTAAACCATCTTCGTCAACAAAGTCAAGCTGGAAATAAACCTGTCTACCCGTATATGCGTCTGCTGAAGCAGTTGCACTGAACGAGGCATTTGCTGAACCGCCTACAGGCACATGACCAAAATTGACTGGTTCTTCTTGAACTTCTACTGCATTTGAGCCGGATATTATATAAGCTTTGAGATTGGCTGCATCAAATTCACCATGGTTGGTCAGATTGACCTGGATATTGGCAGTTTCTCCCGGATCAAGAATTTCATTGGCAGATTCGACTTCATAATCGTCTATAATAAAAAGAAGACCACCAAGTATAGTTTGTATTTTTGCATGGTTATCTGTTGGTGATATTGCTAAGCTCAATTGGATCGGTTCATTTCTCGGGCAATCGGAACAAATAATGAAAACAAAGTTGCCTTCTGCTGTATCATTAGCTGCGATAGTATCTAGTTCGTCATATCCATCGACGATAGTAACATATTCTTCTGTGGGGCTTGACAGTTCAACAGATACATTACTGATATCCGAATTACTATAATTTTTAAAAGTTACGTTGAGTGTAATCTCATCACCAGGATGCAGGTCGTTATTACCGAAATTATAACTATCCATTGCAATTCCTGTTTCGGGAATTACTTCAATAGTCTTTTGAACCGGTAGGTAGTTTTCACACGAGACAGTTATGAAAATATCTTCACTGTCTTCTCCGTCCAAAGGAATAAAGACATAATCACCATCTATTCGATAAGTATCATAAATTTCGTTATCTCTGGTTAGAGTAACATAACCTCCTTCCAATCCGGGGGTATCAAACTCTATATGAGAAGCAGCACTTGAAATTTGGTCGGGAATATTTATATTCATCTCGTCAGGAATTAGCACCCACATTTTTAATGAAGGATCCGAAAGGATATTATAGACATGGAAATAATGATCAACAAAATCACCAGGCCGACGATTATGAGGGTAGTTTTTATACACTTCCATTTTGCTTCTCAATGAAGCACTTCCAAATGATCTTATTCCTTCCTTTTGAACTCCCCAATGAAAACCACTACACAAGGCATTATTAAACTCTGTACTTGTGTGTAAATCGGAAGGTCCGATAAAGGCTACTGCACCATTAGGAGATGTTGGTGTTCCCATCTTGACCCAATATTCTCCAAAGCTCGGATCAATAACTTGATTTGCAAAGTCTCCGGTATTACATACCCAGGAAGTTACTATTGGAGACATTGCACCTCCATCTGTCTGACCTAAATGAGATCTGTGGAAGCGAGGAAAGTGCCAACCATTGGCATCACCCCAACCTCTGTAATTGACGAATTGCACGCCTCTATTTAATGCATCTGCTATCTGAGTAGTTCCATAACCACCATCACCTTCTTCCCAGTATATCTCGATAACATCATCATATCCTTCTTCATGAAAAAGTTGAGCTACCCATCTTGATGTCAGGATAGGGGTGATAGGTATTGGTAATGTTGTAGCATAGTTACCTGCCGCTATTAAGGCTCTTTCCATCCAACCAGTATCGGTCATATATGGTGTTTTTTCATAATTAATTGTTTTGTTAAGGATTGTCACTAACTCATAAGTTGATTCTATTGAAATTCTCCCGGCATGCATGTTGGGGAAATAATCATTTCCGGTTATAACAGTATAAGGCAAATCCGAAGCATGGTTATCTTGTCCGTCAGAATAGTAAAAAGTAGGTAAAGAATAGTTACCACTAACATTACCTAAAAGAAGTAGATAATCAGGTTTATTGTCTGTGTCGTTATAATAGGTGCGAATTGCTCCCCTGATTTGGCTACTAGATGGATTATCTGCTATATCTTGTTTATTGATAACAGTAACTTCGAAACCTTTCTCCTGCTTCCACTGGATAAAGGGACTCAGAGCATTTGTTAGCCCTTCGTGGCTGATTATAAGTAATTTAGGCTGCTTAAAAGGAAGGTTGATAAAATATGAGCTACGAAAATTATCCGCTAATGTTTTGTAAGAGGCTAAAAAAGAATCGGAAATAGATTCAGGAGCTGATCGATGACCATGACCGACGATATCATAATCAACGGTTTCTATCAAGCTGTGATAATCGCCATCTTCCTTAATCAAATCTGCATTGATACTAAATCCATACATATCCTTTAAGACAAAACTATTAGAAAGATATATTCTGTCAAAGTCATTCATTGTATCTAATAGTAAGTTAAATGTTTGTTGTTGTACTCGTTCACCTCCTTTATTGTATATCCCGATAACTAATTCATTTATTATTATCTCAATTTCTTCTGCTAACAAAGCTACTGTTTGAGACACTGTTCCATCTCTAACAATAATATTTTCACTAAGATCGTTTTCGTTAGGACAGTCACTACTTTGAGCAGATATAATGGAATGATAATCTGCGTCTATTCTGACATTCACAGTATTATCTGAGACTTGTCTGATCTCTTGGCTTAGGCCAAAGGAAAGCGAAATCATCATTACCATTAAGAATAAAACTATATATCTATTCATAAATCCTCCATTTGTTTGGTCATTAATTTATAATATATTAGTGCTTACTAGGTCGTTAGCAAAAATAATTAATATACTTGTATGATAAAAACTAAGCTTGAAAAGTTCAAATAGAAGCTCCACTCTATTTCATGAGTACAGATTTTCTTGTTTGATAGATATTCCCGTCTAAAATCAGTTGGTATAGATAAACACCGGATGAATTATTCTCAGCATTCCATACAACATTTCCTTTGGAAATATTATGATTATTAAGCTTAATATTCTCGACTAATGCTCCCTTGATATTATAGATTGCAATACTTGCATCTTGAAAATCTTTGTTATACAAAGAGAATGATATAGTAGTTTGCGGATTAAACGGATTAGGATAATTCTGATTAAGTGTAACTACTGGCTGTATTTTATCCATGATATCAAATTCGATATTTGTTGAAGAGGTTAACCCTGAAAAGACTTTAATATTGTCGATCATCCAGCCTGGATCTACTAGTCTGGTTGATCCGGTTGGTGTGTCGGCAAAAAGCCTAAATCTAAGATAGACATTTTCACCCATAACAGATTCCAGGGAGATATAAACAGGATGCCAATAGTCATATTGTCCTGACATATTATATAAATTATGCCATTCTTCTTGATCAGTCGAAACATCAACAAAAACGAAATCTAAATCCCAAACTGTATAAAGATTTTGCCAAAAAGAAAGCATGGGAATCTCTTGGTCGGGTGAAGTATAATCTGTCAAATCAATTGGACGAGTAGTTACTATACTAACATCTGCATTAGGTTCATAGAAATTCCTTGCGGAATCGTAGCTTTCAATAATAACTCTCTCACCATTTCGATCGGGGGGGGTAATAATTTCCCAAGGTCCATCAACTACCCATTGATCAGTTGAGTTCTCCCAATTCTCGGAAAAAATAACTTCTTTTTCAGAAAGAATGATCTGAACTTGATGATTCTCCGGTTGAAGGTTTATCGTTTCGATGTGGGGGTAGGCTCCTTCAGCAATTACTACGATATCTTTTAAACCTTCCCAAGTACTATAACTGAATGATCCATTAAAAACCTCAATCGTATCGGTATAAATAGCAGTCGGTTCCCATTTAGAATTATGAATGCTTATTTCGGCATTTACCGGATTGTCGTTTAACAGCACTGTTCCCGAAAACTCTGTTTTTGCTAAAGGCTCTAAACTTACACTACGGGTTGACCAGCTTGAATTATTTACAACGACATTTTCTAAGGTTACTGTTTCGTAGCCTTCTTTACGAAAGGTAACAGTATATGTGCCTGCTAGTAAAGGTCTCCAATACCGCCCGTAAAGCTCGTCACTAAGCCTAGGGGTAAAGTAATTGGCATGTTTCTCATGAACAATTACTTCTGCTTGTAAGGGTTCTCCCGTAACAGCATCGGTAACATGCCCGGTGAGCATAGGTGCTCTATCTAAATGACCATTTCTCGCACGATCAAAAAGCCATTCTTCTCCTTTCCAACACTCTTCTACAACTTCCATCAGTACATCAAAGTCATCAGGTTGTATATTCCGGGGGGGACCGGTTTCCGCTAAAAGTTGAATAGTTCCATATTCCTTATAAAACCAATCATGAGCAGAGCCGTTTCTGCCGGCTGAATCTAAGGATTCATAAGTTGAAGAATCTCCAAGTTTAGTGATTCTGGATGCAAAATTATTACCAATAGATCGAGCTAAGTCGTAGTCAACGGATCTGTAGACGCCATCATGATTAAAAGAATGGTAAACTTTCTCAGAAAAGTTGCCCGATCTTGATGAATGCCAGACAATAGAATATACGAAATGTTGTTCTTCTAGTAATGCCAGTAATGCTAGAATTTCGGATTCGGACATTGGAAAAGGGCCCCTATAATAGTCATAGGGCTCATTAGTTCCAGGTCTAATCTCAAATAAAGTATCTCCATGAACCCAATTAAAGTCGAAATTTCTATTTAAGTCAACCCCATCCTTGTCATGTCCCATTCCGGGTATATAATCAAATTCTCCACTACCCGTATTGTCTCTTTTATTCTTTCTATAATATACGTCCAAACCATCAGTTACAACCTCCCATCCTTCCGGATTCAAATTTGGAATAAACCATAATTCTAATTCGTTTAGATATGGTCTGGTATTAGGATGATTAGGTGCTGCCAAGTGTTTTTCAATACGTCGCATAACTATTTCAGTACCGATTATCTCTTCCGCATGAAGACTACCAACTATTAAGATTGCAGGTTTATCTTCATTGACCTTGACATTATTCGATAATTTGACTGCATAAATCGGAAGTCTATCCTCTTGAGAATAGCCGATTTGTTTGACTTCAAAAATATCGGGGTTCTCTTTTTCCCATTTAAATAATTGTTCAACCATTGTTTCATTGGTATAATAAAAATCTGCAACACCGCTTTCCTCTCCGGAAAGAAACACCATCGATGATATGATTGATATTATCATGATTATTTTAATCAAAATAGATCTCCTTTTCAATTATAATTCAATTTTTACCTATAGCTGATAAATGTATCGTGACAGGTCAACTGACCTGTCACGATATTCTATATTTAAATAACACACTATAAATGTATTTATTTCAACAGCAGCATCTTTTTAGTCTGACTTGTGTTTTCACTTTCCAGCTTATAAAAGTAAACACCGCTGCCTACAGTTTTGCCTTGGTCATTAATACCTTTCCAGATAATGCTATGATTTCCGGTTTCAAGATATTCATTATCAATTACTGTTTTTACCAATTGTCCTTTAGTATTATATATATTAAGATTAACCGACTCGTTATGTGGCAAAGAAAAACTGATTTTTGTTTCAGGGTTGAATGGGTTAGGGTAGTTGGCATGTAATACTGCTTTATTAGAAGGTTCTAACGTGGTATCCTCGATATTGACATCAATATACATGTTGACTAATTGAGAATAAATACCAACTATTTCTTCTTTACCGCTGGAGCGTCCATCAGCCCAGACAATAAAAGCATGCTGATCATCAAATGGGATAGCTTTAGGTCTCGTTTGTCTTTTACTTGCAGCACACAATATTTCACCTTCTTCTTTCCAGTATTTATATCCGGACTGTTCCCAAGCAATTTGCATATGTAAGTTAGAACCTAGTTCTCCGTAATTATTTTCCCAAGCAACTAATACACCATCACCGACTTTTGCTAAAGTTGGATAATCATGTTCAGTATGCGATTTAATAGCAAATGGTGAAGGTTTTCCCCATTGGGGGTTACCTTCTAGATCTATTTTTTGAAATGAAACATCTTGAGCTCCTGGATCAATTCGGGCATCACGCCATCCTAAATATACATATCCGTCGTCATGTTGGGCGTTTATCATTACTTGATCATTACTGTAGTCAGCTATTGCTAAACCATTATCTTGCCATTGATTTTCACCTTCTTCATTAAATAGCTGGCCATAAATACTCGCATCATGCGGAATGCCTTCTCTGGAACGCTCATCTCGCCAGAAAATTGTCAAACCATCATCTGTCATTAAAGAGGTTATTCCAGCTTGTATATAGCCAGGATAATCACATACTATGATTCCGTAATCACCCCAACCGCCGACTGGTTGGCCATTTTCATCAATTCGTTTTGCATAGATTATGGCATCTGCACTACCGGATATACCATAATGACGCCATACAAAATATTCTCCTCCGATAACATCTGCAATATAATGATCGCGAATGAATTCATCTTGCTGCCATGCAATTTCAATCCCTTCTTCACCCCATTTTCTTTCTCCGTTCTCAATTTTCTGAGCAAATATATCTCTGGCATAACTAAAATCATCACCAGGGTCTGTTTGGTCCCAAGCTATAATATAACTATTTCCTCGACGGGAAATGGTAGGATTATCTTGAGAATAATCGAAATCACCGGTCGTAACTCTTAATCCGAGACCTTTACCATCATTATCCCATAACATTTCGCCTTCGGGACCTATAGCCTGTGTATAAACTAATTCATTTTCGCCTCTTAACTCACGCCACGTTACTGCTATACCACCTTGATGATGAGAGACAGCACTTATAGAGCTTTGATTTCTGCCCATTGTTTGATGCGCTCCACTATGATTAGTTAGAGAAATGCCGTTTGTGTCAAATAAAATATTACCTTCTTTGTCAACTTTTTGCACTTTTATCTGTGATCCAAAGTGGGCATATCTTGTATCTTGCCATACTATATAAATATAGTCTCCGTTAACGACAGTGTTATGATCTATTGCATCACCGCTCAAGCCCCAGTATACTTCTAAACCATTGTCCTGAAAAATTTGTTTATCCTCTTCATCATAGGCTTGACAATAAATGCCTATGGACCCATTTCTCATATCGCCCCAAGAAACAAATAAGTTGCCGCCATTATATTTTGCTAAAGGCGCAAATGCTTCTCCTGGAATTTGAGCAACTGCTCTGCCATTTTCTTCTAATACGATTATCCCTTCTTGGGTCACTTCCTGAATGTAAACATCAACATTTGGATGACCACCTTCTCGAGCATCATCCCAGACGACTAAAACGCCACCTTTGCCATTTGATTCCATGCGAGGATTTAATTGATCATATTCATTATTGACTAAAGCAAGACCTCTATCTCCCCATAAATGGTTACCCTCTGTGTCAAAAGCTTGTACATAAATGTCCGAAATATTTTCTCCACCTTCAGTAATTCGTGCTCTATAGTCTTCCCAGACTACAACAAAAGTGCTATCGGTAGCTCCAACAACCCTGGGATTCTTCTGATCGTAGCCCAAACCGTGTGATTCTTTATCTACCGGTACAGGTTCTTTCCATACATCTTTCCCATCCATGTCAATTATCTGTACATATATCTTGTAAAAGCCATCTCTAGTATCTGTATAAGCAAAACCAAAGGTATCATCACCAAATGGTTGAACTCTTGCATTTGCATAGTCTATGTTCTCATCAGCGGCTAACTCTCTTTCCCATAAAAATTTACCTTCTGGCGATATTCTTTTCACATGAAGATCTTGAACATTAGAAACTTCGTTTACATGTGCTAAAATAGCACCATTATGTCCATCTTCCCATAAAGTATGGTAATGCTGTGCGCCTCGTCCTGATGCTAAAGGAAGACCGTCTTTTGTCCATTCTTCGGAATATGGTTCACCATCTGCATTCAGATGCATACCGTAAATATCTATACCACTACCTTCCCTCATATCGTGCCAGATTATTATTGCACCTCCATCATTGTTAGGAACAATGTTCAAAGATATCTGATGGTTTGTCATACATACCGGTACGCTTTTCTCCCACATTAAATTCCCGTCTGAAGATATTTTCTGTGCCATCACACTTCCTTCCTCGGCACCTTCAATCTGCCAGTGAAAATCAATCCAAGCAATTATTGCATTGCCATCACTTGTTCCTATGACAACAGGATCCTCTTGCCTATCGGTTTTATCATCTATACGTACAGATGCAAATTCATTATTGGTCCATACGACACCATTTTTGTCAATTGCCTGTGCCCACAGATCTCTTTCACTAATTCTGGTATCCGACCAGACGAATATAACCTTATCTTCACCTATGGGAGCTGCAGCTCTTGACCATTCAATATTGGTACCTTGTCGGATGCCTATACCATCTTGTTCCCACACAACTGGTGAATTTGCATAACTAACCACAAAAAGTGTTATCATTGCCATGATTACTAATACTTTCTTAAATTCCATAACTTTTTTCCTCCATTAATTATCAAAAGTTCTCTAATTATCTTGTTTTTTGATTAACATATAATGTCAACAAAAAATTGACGAAAAATCGTTCTTATTTGTTGAGACTATTCTCAGTAGACTACAGCAAGCAATTAATATTCCAAACTGACGGTAGGATAAAGAGATCTTGTCAAGTTAATGATTGTTAAATTATTTTTGTCATTGCCTGCGAAATATTCTCCTGTTTTTTTGAATGGTTAAAACTATGATGTGTTAACAATCAGTAAATAATTGTTCCTTTGGTACAGGCATAATTACCTAATGCTCTATCCTTTCTGTCCACAAAAACGTTGATTCTTGTTGGGCATTTAATACTTGTTTGAATACTATCGTTGAAGCATCTCTTACTAGAAATTCGTGACTTGATTCAATTATTGTCCAAGTACTACTGAGATTATGGATGATTTCTATGTTCTTAAGATCATCACTTCGATTCTTAATATTTACTTCCATATCTCTTTCTGTAATGTTACGAGAAGGTCTTCTAACTGATTTAGCATCAGTTTTCCCTACTACATCAAATGTTTTTCCTGGAGAAATAACCCACTCTTCTTTTACAGGTATTTGCGATACTATGTCTTCTCCCACGAAAGTTAAACCGACATTAGTATTATCATCTCGATAAACATGGATGATCCCTTTAGGTAAGGCTATCCCTAAACCCATTTGTTGTTTATTTTGTATTTTAATTTTAGTGAAAACTGCATCGGATCCAGTCTGATACTCATAATAAACTTCAGGAGTGGTACTTTTTGTTGGATATAAGCGTATTTGCTTTGCCCGTTGGTTAATTATATCAACGGGTTTTGAATAAGTAAACACATGATATTCGTCAAAAGCTTGTGTATCAAAATCTGATGATTCTCTTTCGATTGCTGATGATGCCATTAACTTCACGTCACGGTGCTGTTGAGTCGAAACACCAATTCTTTTAGGTTCTCCGGCAACAAGTACAAGCTGATAATTATGATAATCTTTACCTGTGTGGTTACTGATGTTTGCCATTACATCTAAAATTAGTTCATTATTTTTCCACACGGCCTTATATATACCTTCCCAATTAAAACCTGTACAAAGGTAGGTTAAGGATGCTGGATGTGTACCTTCCTCATGACCAATAATATCCCAGCTCAATAATGGTTTGGTTCGGAAATATTCTGTAATTGAATGTGCTGTAATGTTGCGTATTTCGTTAAGTCTAATAAAAAATTTACGGTTATTGTCTTTATCTCGCAAACCTAAGAATGTCCGATCATTGTAAAACAGATTTCCTTTAATTATACTACCGTCATTCATTATCAGTTCAATTATATCGGAGTGTCGATTCAAAAACTCAAACCAAGTGTCAGTTATGTTGACATAGCTTTGAGTCTGAATAGTAAACAAATCATGATCAGATGGCTTAAGTATCACACTATTAGCATCTAATGAACTGGGAATATCAGTATAATGAAAACTATGAGGTCCTTTATGAATTGGAATATTTATTGATTCATTAACCAAACCGAATCCGCCATGATATAAAGTAATTCTATTCTCGGCTTGTAAAGCAACGATAATCAAAATCATCGTTAACATTGTTGTAATAATTTTTATGATTTTCATTTCAATTCTCCTTACTTATAAATCCATTATTTAGTGAGTTTCCGCGAATTAATCGACTAACGTGTAATTAGCCGCATTGATACTTCATGTATCGTAGTGTTTTTATTTCCACTTATACTTTCCGATGCTACCTTTAACTGCAAAAAATAGGAAATATGGGATATAGAATAACTCCGCTAAAAGAAAGAATACTATATAATTAACTTGTTTGATCCTAACAAGAAATGTAAATATCAAGACTAATTCAGCTATGATTTTCGCAATAATGATTGCCAAAAAAAAAGATAAAGAGATGTTACCCGCTACAAGTTGGATCAGTAAATATAACAAATTTAGATAGTATGTGAATACTAGTGCAGTTATGATTTTTATTGGTAGAGGGTAGTATTTCCATTTTGATGCCCTTCTTGTTTCTTGATCTAATTGTTCTTTGAAGTTTTTTTTGTCGTATGATTTGACAAAAGATTCTTTGTTAAACATAAAATTCATTTTCCTGATCCAAGGTGTCATTTTCTGTAACATTAGATCATCATCTCCGGAAGGAATTTGTTCAATACCTTCAAATCCTCCTGATCTGTTGTACAAACTTTTACGATAAGCAATATTTCTTCCAGTACATGTCATCCCATAGTTCCATCCGATACTCCCGGCACTAACGGCAAAAATGGTGATTCTTTCGAAGTTTTTTAATTTAATAAAAAGGTTATTATTGTTTATAAAAAGAGGTGAGTAACCGGCGACAAAGTCAGTCTGATCGGTAAAATGATTATTAATCTCTTTAAGCCATGTAGTGTGAGGGAGACAATCTGCATCAGTAAATGCTAAAATATCATGTTTAGCTGTCCATATACCTTTAGCCAAAGCTTTTTTTTTCCCGTTGGGAAAAGTTTTTTGACCGGAGGAATTCGATGTTTGTTTTTCAGGTATTGAAACCAACTTAATTATATCATTGTGATAAGATGAAACGACTTGCACTGTCTTATCAGTTGACCGGTCATCTATAATTATTAATTCATATTTGTCTTGTGGGTAATCTTGATTGATAATTGATTCTATAAGATTACTGATATTATTCTGCTCATTTCTGGCAGCTACTATAACCGAAATATCTTTATATGGTTGCTTCTTATTGCAATTATGCAGTTTAATTACACCTAATGTCAATATGAATAATAACAGAGAATAAAAGTATACTAGGAATAGTGTTATTGTTGAAAGCATAATAAATTACAAGAGCATATTAAGGACGTTTTATTAATCAAATCTTTTTTTCTTGATGTGAGTTACTTTAGCTTTTGAATCATGAATAAATTGAGCGATGTCTGGAGAATATCGCTTGATATCGTTTAAAGACGGACTGTTATTTTTTTTTCTTGTTTCGTTAGGGATAGCTTCACTTTTATTTAAGCTGAATGACAGGAACAAATCCAAGCCGAAATACCGGGAAATAATTTTTGATATTTTATCTCTTTCGCGATTTAGATAATCTAACGACAATTGAGTATTGGTACAAAAGGACATCTTTTTCCCTTCTACCTTTTCTAGTGTTAAGTTGCTGAAATACTGTGCAGCAAAGGGAAGAGATTCGTTTATAGTAGAGAGCAAGGCGTTTTTTTCTTTTGAGAAGATTTCGTCGGTAATTTGTGAGTATTGCAATTTGGGAGATTTGGGTTCTTTAACCGTATCTTCATTTTTTCCTTTTTGATAATATTCAGGTCTTTTATGCATCGATTGTGTTGATGGAGTTTGCAGATTATGAGTATGATTACAAAGTTTATCCAATAACTCCTCAACTGATTTCATTTCCTCCATCTTAGCTAATTTAATGAATGTCATTTCTATGAGCAAGTTTGGGTTGCTAAAATATCTGATCTCATTTTTGGCTTTAATCAGTATTGCCATTATATAGAGTATTGTGTCTTCACTAAATAATGTTGTGATTTCTTGAATATCCTGTTTAATCGAATGAGGTAGTTCCGGTAAAGGAACATTGGTCTTTATCAGCAACAGGTTGCGTAAATAATCAAGATAACCGCCCAAAAATTCTTGGAGATCATTACCTTTATCTAATAAA
Organism: Candidatus Cloacimonadota bacterium; assembly: GCA_003564155.1. GTDB lineage: Bacteria > Cloacimonadota > Cloacimonadia > Cloacimonadales > PWNZ01 > PWOA01. The sequence continues at coordinate 1,013 of PWOA01000074.1, read as the reverse complement.
GAGTGGATTAAAGTAATTATTGCTGCAGTCTTTTTGTCATGCAGATATAGGGTTATTTTTTTAAAAACATCGTTATGAACAATGCCGAAAAGCGATAATACGTCATTTGTTGTAATACTCTCTTTGCTTGTTGCCAGTAACTGATCAGTTAAAGACAAAGCATCTCTCAAGCTGCCCTCAGCCTTTTTTGCAATTATATAGAGAGCTTCCTTTTCTATTGATAACTCCTCTTTTTGACATATATAATCCAGACGTTTAACTATATCTTCGACCGGTATTTTTTTAAAGTCATATCGTTGACACCGCGAAATAATCGTTGGCAATACTTTATGGGGCTCGGTAGTTGCGAAGATGAATATTACTTGTGAAGGAGGCTCTTCTAAAGTTTTTAATAAAGCATTAAACGCATTTTTGGATAGCATGTGTACTTCATCTATTATATATATCTTAAACTCAGATTTTGAAGCTGAATACATTAACTCTTTTTGTAAATCTCTTATATCTTCAACACTGGTATGAGAAGCACCATCAATTTCAATAACATCAGTTGATGTACCATTGGTAATTTCTAAGCAGTTATCACACTCATTACATGGCGAGGAAGTCACCCCTTTTATACAGTTGAGGCTTTTAGCTAATATTCTAGCCATAGATGTTTTACCAACACCTCTTGAACCACTAAATAATAGAGCATGGGCTAATCGATCAAGTGATATTGCATTCTTGAGGATAGTTGTTACGTGCTCTTGGGCATATACCTCGTCAAAGTTTTGAGGTCTATATTTTCTTGCTAAAACTACATACGACATTATTACCTCTCTTACGATAAAGGACTGTGAATATTTTATATATCAATTAATTATTATCGATTATGGCTCTTATTTCTGTCAACTATATAATTTTTTCATGTTGGGTGGTACACAGTAAAAGTATCCACCCCTTTTTATCCTTTCAATGTGTCCGTAGAATCTGTCAACAATAATTGGTTGGATATCGAGCGCACTTTGCCAGGC
>PWOA01000016.1 GCA_003564155.1 Candidatus Cloacimonadota bacterium | reverse complement strand
TTTTCCAAAAACAGAAAATGGATATTATGTAACTGAACAGATAAGATTGAAAAGCGGCATTTCATATAAGGGTGACGAAACACTAATAATTGCACAACCTTATCCCTTCGCAGGAACTAACCATTGGAAAAGTATTTTTCATATTCAAATGGTCGATGACATCGAGATAAAAGGTTTTCACTTTAAATCAAAGCATACGGAAACACGCTCACTGGAAAGCAGTGAGCCAGGAGAAAAATCCTCCAACGTACAAGCGATTGCTGGAAGAGGGAATACAAATATAACCATTGACGATGTTTCAGGGGAAGGGTTAGAGTTCCTGATTAATTTAAGAGCCGCTTATAGTGGTGGCGTTCCTATCCAAAACAATGAGAATATAACTATAACCAATGTATCTACTGAGAAAGATGTATATAACGCTATCTTTTGTAGTGGTACAGAAGGATTTTACGGAGAAAATTGGCACTTCGTAATGCCTTGGCAGGATGAAGGCAATTCAAAAGCTCACCATCTTTATTTTAGGCATCACTTCAAAGATGTTCATATCAAGAATGTTTATTTAGAGGGTGGTATTGGTGCTCCCGTTGCTTTTGGCGGTAGTACCGAAGGCGGTGTTTCAAACTTTCTAGTAGAAGATATTACGCTGCAAGATACAAACGGTTTTTTAGCCGCAGGTGCCTTCTCTAATAATGTAATTTTTAGGAATGTAACCATAGATGGGGCACATGGTAACGATATTGTCAATATGTTAGGGTATGGGACAGCTAATTACCACACCATCGCTACTCGCAAAGAAGAAGTAAAACTTCAAAACGTAGCGATTACAAACAGCAACCTGGACATCGCAGTGGTTAGAGCATCTAACTACTCCCGTGGTGGGTTAATCATTGATGGTGGTTCCATAAAAGGAGGAACAGGACGTCTGGCTCTTATGAATGGCTATGTTTCCGTAACATTAAAAAACCTGGACATTAAAGATGTTGATCATTCATTAGGCACCGTTTATAGCGTCGCCTCAGCTGTCCCAAGCCACAAGTTCTATATGTATGACTGCACGGTAACACACACGAGAGTGCCAAGAGGTGTATTTATTAGGTTCAGAGGAACGGAATATGCAGACGTAAATAATAATGTTTTCAATTCAGTGGCTACCAGCAGCAGCATCAATCAAAACTATGATAATTCTGATAAAATCTATTTTAGGGGTAATGAATACAAAGGCTGGAAGTCTGTGAAAGCCGATAATGATACCAGAACCATTGAAACCAATAACATAAAGATTAATTAATTTAAAGTATATCAGTAATTCATTTTTTGTATCCTATGGTGTTTTTCCTATAACCAAATGCAGTATATCATAAACAGGAGTTCATTTCTTACCCAAAAGAGCATATATTTTATAACAGGAGTATTCTTAAACTCTTTTCTTGAATACTCCTGTTATATTTTCAAGATTGTCTTTTATTTAGTTTACCTTTGGCAGTAACTTCATTGCTTTCTTTCACCAGCACCAGCAAGGATTTCATGGATTTACCGTTCCTCTACCATTCTGGTTTTTTGCCAGAGAAGCGCAGAACATCCGAATGCACTCGGCTGTCTAATCCCTACAAAATAAATCTCTTGTGTATACTTTATATTTAACATCTTTAATGTCATCCGACATTCTATTGGCTACAATCACATCTGAAATCCTCTTAAATTCATCTAAGTCCCTGATAACTCTTGAGCGATAAAATTCCTCTTCCTCTAAGGACGGTTCATACACAACAACTTCAATTCCTTTGCCTTTAATACGTTTCATGACTCCTTGAATCGAAGATTGTCTAAAATTATCGGAATTCATCTTCATAGTCAACCTGTAAATTCCCACAACTTTTGGCCTTTGTGCCAAGATTCTATCTGCAATATGGTCTTTTCTTGTTCTATTGGCATCCACAATTGCTGACATAATATTGTTTGGTACATCAAAATAATTGGCCAGTAACTGTTTGGTGTCTTTTGGAAGGCAATACCCGCCATATCCAAAAGAAGGATTATTGTAATGATTCCCTATTCGTGGATCAAGACAAACACCTTCTATAATCTGTTGGGAATTTAATCCTCTTACTTCTGCAAAAGTATCCAGTTCATTAAAAAAGGAAACTCTCATCGCAAGATATGTATTAGCAAAAAGTTTAATAGCTTCAGCCTCTGTTGAATTGGTAAATAACACAGGGACATCTTTTTTTACAGCACCTTGAACTAAAAGGTCAGCAATCTTCTTAGCTCGTTCTGATTGTTCTCCCACAATAATTCGAGAGGGATACAGGTTGTCATATAAGGCCTTGCCTTCTCTTAAGAATTCCGGAGAAAAGATAATATTATTTGATTTAAACTTCTCACGTACTTTTTCTGTATAACCTACGGGAACTGTTGATTTGATAACAATTACAGCGTCAGAATTAAAAGCCAATACATGAGCAATCACATCTTCTACGGTGCTTGTATCAAAAAAGTTTTTAATAGGATCATAGTTGGTTGGAGTTGAGATGATAATATAATCTGCATCCTTAAAAGCCACGTAATTATCCGTAGTCGCTGTTAATTTTAAATTTTTTGTGGCTAAAAACTCCTCAATCTCTGAATCAAAAATAGGAGATTTCTTATCATTAATCATCTTCACTTTTTCCTGAATAACATCCAGTGCTATAACTTCATTATGCTGTGCCAGCAAAACAGCATTTGATAAACCTACATATCCTGTTCCAGCTATTGTTATTTTCATTTCATCGGTCTCCTCTCAATAAAAGCATAGGTTCTAAGGTTTTACACCTTTTAAATTGGAATTATATTTTTATATTATAGTAGTCTTTATACCAGTCCACAAATATGCTAAGCCCCTGTTCGATGCTGGTGCTTGGCTTAAACCCGATATCTTTCTCTAAATCAGATACGTCTGCATAGGTTTTTAATACATCTCCTGGCTGCATGTCCATAAAAATCTTTTCTGCCTTTTTTCCTATCTTATCTTCAAGGACTGAGATAAAATGCATAAGTTGAACCGGCTGGCTGTTCCCAATGTTATAAATTTTATTAGGTGCAAAGCTGGCACTTAAACCATCTTTGCTTTCATCCCAAGCATTATTAGCACTCGGTGGCCTTTTTATCAGTTTATAAATACCCTGAGCAATGTCATCTATGTAAGTGAAGTCACGTTCCATTTTGCCATGGTTGAAGACTTTGATTGGTTTTCCTTCAATAATGCTCTTGGTAAACAAAAAATAGGCCATGTCAGGTCTTCCCCAAGGGCCATAAACCGTAAAAAACCTCAGGCCTGTTGCTGGGATCTTGTATAAATGACTGTAGGTATGCGCCATCAGCTCATTGGATTTCTTTGTTGCAGCATAAAGGCTCACGGGGTGGTCCACGCTATGATCAGTAGAAAACGGCACCAGTTTATTACCACCATAGACAGAGCTTGAAGAAGCATAGAGTAAATGCTTCACTGGAATAAGTCGGCATGCTTCAAGGACATTTAAAAACCCAATAATGTTTGAATTTAAATAAGCATAAGGATTATCAATAGAATATCTGACTCCTACCTGGGCTGCTAAGTTAATTACATATTCTGGTCTGTGATGGGAAAAAATTTTATCAATTGATGGCTTGTCCTTAATATCTACGTTATAAAAGATATAATTGGGGGACTCAGAAAAAAACGACAAACGATCTTCTTTGAGCTTTGGATCGTAATAATTGTTTAAATTATCTAAGCATATTATTTGGAAACCTTTATCTAGCAATAACATAGATAAGTGAAAACCAATAAAACCTGCGCCTCCCGTAATTAAAACGGTATTATTCAATTTTATCCCCGCTTTTCTGTAGTTTACACTAATTGGTTTTCTGAAAAATCAAGAATTTGTTGAAACTCGAAATAAAATCTTTACAGCAGGACATTCCAATAAAGGGCTAATAATTAAGCAACCTGGCATTGAACCATAACAATAAAAGAGGTTCTCACCCAGCCATTTAAAAGTTTATTTCTTTTACCTTAAAACCTGATGTCCTTTCTTTGGATGGGTCAAACTCTTTAAAATAATACTTTAAATAGTACAGATTTTTTACTGCTCTTATCCACCAGCAGAAAAAAAAAGAAAATGGGAAAAAAGCATTTGAACCTCTAAGGAGCTTTTTAACGGTGCTAACTTTTCTTGGAAAAACAATATGTTTTATGATATTAGGAAAACTGCGATATTTAAATCTTTCCGGGTATAGATTGCTAAGTTGTCTTTTACCGCCGGCAATCCTATTA
>PWOA01000089.1 GCA_003564155.1 Candidatus Cloacimonadota bacterium | reverse complement strand
CTTTTTGCATTAGTTTGTTTATAATTATTCATACCATACTGCAGTTCCCATGGATAAATGAATGCGAAATCATCAAATAACTCTCGAATCTCTGGAGAGTCATCATATGTTATCAACCATTGATGATGACATTTCTTCATGTTATCTGCAAATCTTTCATGATCAAATGAAAGGTGGAGAGAGCCATTTTTCCCATATAGTCTTGACTGAGTTGCTTTAAAATACGGGGGATCTAAGAAGATAAATACATTTTTTCCTTTCTCAAGAAGCAACTTTTCATAATCCTGATTTGTTACCTCAACATCCTTCATGAGATTAATTGTGTCTGAAAGCCTTTCAATTGAAGACGCAGTAAAGCGTTTATCAAAGGCCTGTTGAGAGTAACCACCCGAATCTGCTGTACCGGAAAATGTAATTCGATTTAAAACAAAAAACCTTACTGCCCTATACATTTCAGAATTCTCATAATATTGGATGTCAGAATTCATAAGTTCTGAATAAAGAGTTGGTCCATCCTTTTTATCATTAAAAATTACTTTGATATTATTGATGAGCTCTGCCCCCTCTTCTTTGAGCATCTTCCAGAAGCAATATAGTTCATAATTAAGGTCATTTATTCGATAAAAAGCATTTTTGTTTATCTCTTGCTTTGCAGAAATAAAAACTGAACCTCCACCAACAAATGGTTCCCTAAACTCATAATAATCTGAAGGGATAAGGGGCAATATTTTTTTTATTGCTCTCGTCTTACCTCCAGGATATCTAAGGGGACTCTTTATACTAATTTTTCTATTAATCATAATTTTTTTCCTTATTAATTGATGGATGTTCTAACAATACTCTATCATTCAAAACCAATCGTATCTTATTATATTTGACATCCTCAATTAATAAATTCATCATTTTTTCATTCGTTGTACTTAACTTCTGTTTGGATTCGGTTGTTAGTTTAAGAGTTGGAATTGGCTCAAAGAAACTATCATTCACTTTTACATCAACAAGGTTTGAAAATAACGCTAATTTCAACAAGCCATCTTGGATATCTGCACGTGAAGGTAATGATGAATTTTTACTATGTTTAGCTTCTATAAGGAAAATTTTATTTTTATGTATTTCAACTTCATCGCAAGTAAAAAAATATTTTCCTCCCAAGTAGTTTTGAATCGTTATTTGCCCTTTTATACCAGAAATGAATTCTTTTGGTTGAACAGTTTTACTCTCTCGATATTGAGCTTGTTCAGCAACAATTCGTGATGTATTCATAAATACCTCTTTTTCCTTATAGAGAGAATCAATTTTTTTAGTTGCTAATTCTTCTGAGTGCATTTTGACATTTAGATTTGTTGAAATGGATTTATATGAGGATTGAGCAAGTGTTGAAATGCGATAAATTCCATCAATTTGTGACATATTCCAATGTAAGGCGCTTGAATTGTATGATTTTAATCTCTCAATTTCTGATAATATATACGGAACCTCAAATCTTTGATTTGTAATTTTGTCATTATATTTTCCATTTAATTCTGCTTTGTTATAATATGCAATAATAACATAAATATCGTATAAACTCATGAGAGATATGGTATCCCACTGAAGGAAATCACGATCTCCATTCTTTCCTTCATCCTTATATACTGGAATAATAGTAACTCTTTTTCCCTTAAAAGCAAGTGTATCGTACACTCTCGCATAAGGATAAGACCGAGTTCTCTTTGGAGAGACCCAAGAACTGACTGCAAGAGTGTTTTGAGGATCTATTTGCAATAGAAATGAAGCATGGGAAGATAGTGCACCTTCAAGCAATCCAATTGGAAATATTTTAAGCTCCTTACATAAATATGGTTTGTATTTCAATTCCCTAATAAATGCTGATATTTTATTATCCCTGACCATTTCTCCCCTCACTTTTTTTCACATGATTCTGTAATTCAGTTCTAAGATACTTGGTATCTTCTCGTATGATAACCTGCTTATTGATTATGGATTTTGCTTCTTGTTTTATTTGATTCAATTCCAATTTTTCTTCTATTATTTTTTTTAGTTCTAAATCAATCTCATAGCCAATAGCATTTCTCTTTAAATCTAGAGCAACCTTTAGTGTTGTTCCAGATCCCATAAACGGATCTAGCACGGTCTCCCCATGATAAGAATATAACTTAACTAGTCTATATGGAATTTCCTCTGGAAATGCAGCAATCCCTTTTTCTAACCTATTTTTTAAAGGTAACACATTTGTGATGTTCCACACACTTAAATACCATTTTCCTTTATTAAACTCATCTAGATCTAGCTCTGACTTACTTCTGATATCAGTTGATATAGATTTATAGTTAAAAGTCCCATTTTGAAATATTAGTATTGACTCTTGAAGGTTATCAGGATAATAATACATTGGATAAGGATGTTGCAGCAGTACTCCACTACGACGACTAATTCTAATATAACCTTCAGGTTTAACCCAAGTTATACGTTCACGATACTTAAAGCCCGCATCTATAAATATTCTTGTCATATCGGCAACAATTGGGTATTTAAGACCGTTGATCAGAATGTCATCCACAACCAATGTCGCAATTCTTCCTTGACATAAAACACGTTTAATTTCATCTGCTACTTGAGTGATAAGATTAAGAAACTCATCGTAACTATTAAAAAGATCTGGATAATCAAATGGAGAATTGAAATAAGGTGGTGATGTAACGACTAAATGGATACTGTCATCCTCTAACTCTTTCATGGAAGCTGAATTTCCAAAGAATAGTTTTAATTCCATCTGATTATTCCTCACACTTAGGTCTTGATATATGATCAGACAATTTGGTTTTATTGGGGAAAATCCTGTGATACTTTAATTTAATTCCTATAATACTTTAATGTTTAGTAAATTTTTTAATCAAATTATGGGTTCCTGTTGTTTATTACATTTGACCTTAAAAATCTATAAATACTAAAACTCCATGATTAATGTTTATGGCATACTGGTTAGCAATATCTAATCGAGCAAATTGGAATGTGATAAGAGATAATAATTTGTTTGCAGTAACAAAAAGAGATGCCAATAAAATTAATAAATTAAATTTGGGCGATAAAATCCTAATTTATCTAAGTCAACAGCGGTTAGAGACTCAGGAGATTTTACCATCTGTAATTTCTGGGGCATATGAGGTTATTTCTGATGCCTTTGAAGATGATAAAATAAAATTTTTTGCCCCACCCCGACTAGCCGATGAATCATTTCCACTAAGAGTAAAATTAAAACCATTACATATATTGGCAAAACCACTGGAATTCAAACCTTTAATTAATGATCTTGAATTCATAACAAATAAAAAAAATTGGGCTTCACATCTTCAAGGGAGATCGATTAGAGAGATACCTGAAGCAGATTACTTGTTAATAAATAAAAAAATGAAATGAAAAATTATAGGATCCAAATTTCTTTGCATATGATTTATATCACAACTTTTCAAACCATCCATATGAACCCCCTTTTCTGGATAGTTGGGATTTTTTTGGGCTAGCTTATAGCATACATAATATAGGCACAAGAGAAGCTTATAGTAATCAGCTTTGAGAGTGAGATAAACCTCTATTACCCCTCTTACTTCCTCTCATACAGCATCTTCACATCGCTCGCCCGCCCCTTCGTCTACCGGAATATGATCCTGATTCATGTGTGGCTGGTGAGTATTTTTATCTGCATATAAAAGGTGATCATTGGGGTAGTCATTGGGCTGCTCACCGGTGAGCACTTTTTCACCAACACTGACACCATGCTTCGGATAGGGGTTCATCTCCTGACTTTCTCGAATCCGGGCACTCCGAGACGAAACTCCTCACCTACGCAGAGGGACCGGAACCGGGTCTCGACCCCCTCTGCCTTCCAGGTGCTGGCAGCACTGATCGGGAATGCATCACACCGGAAGCAGGTTATCGCAGCGACACAATCGGCGTTGTATCTGGACCTCTTTGTACCATACGATGTTGTTATCGTCGATCGGCTCGGGGGGGGGTGCGACCGCGGGAAGACTCGATACAGATGACCTGGAGCCATGGATATCGGAGTATTCACTTGAGTTAACTCTGGGATCTAAACACCCCGTAACCATTTTAAGACCATTACATGGGATCTGTACAAATGGCCAAACGTCCAAGATACCTATCGAAATGGTGAGCAATCCCCCCAAAGACCATACCTCATACCTGACCGACGTTGACAGCAGGTAACAATAAACAATATCCTTTCTATTACCCCCTCATTCTCTTGGCAGAGCAGGTTCTCTTCCCGGCTCTTCTCTTGTGATTTCGACTCCATCTGGAAAAAGAAGCTAGTACTATATCAACGTATGATCTTTCATCATGGTATGATCAATCATCAGGAGAGGAGAGATGCCGAAGAACGAAAACACATTCGGACTGCAG
>PWOA01000064.1 GCA_003564155.1 Candidatus Cloacimonadota bacterium | reverse complement strand
CCCTTTTCCTCAATATTCCTTTTTAATTAGTGTTCTTCGTGTAATTAGTGGATAAAAAAAACACCGTCATTCCCCAATTCAACTCAAGACGCCACATCCTCCCCGCCACTTTCTCCCTCACTTATTCGCTTAGTCTCTCTTTCTCTTCTCCGCCCTCCGCTCTCTGCTCTTTGCCGCCACTTCATCCAAACTCACCCCTTGAAACCTTTTTATAATCAGTGAAGATCTGTGTGATCAGTGGCCAATATATCCTCCCAACACCACCACAAACCGCCACTTCGACTCTCTCCAATTATAAATTCTACATCCTACATTCTAAATTCCCTGCACGGTATCGTCCTGCCCCTATTGCTATCATTTAGGCTTTTCCTTGACGAGAAAGCACTCACAGAAAAAGTTTCATAACAATATAAGCATCTATTAGATGTTAACACAACAAAAGGATAACTTATGGTTAATAAATGGGAACAGAACTGGCTTAGAACGAGGGAGCGCGTCAAATGGGTGGAGTTGAAAAAAGCCGACTTGCAAACTTATCAAGACATTGGTTTCAAATGTGGCTTGGAAGTCCATCAACAACTTGATACCGAGAAAAAACTTTTCTGCAGGTGCCCGGCAGGTATTTACAGTGATTTTGACAACTATGATGCGGAAATAGTTCGCCATATGAGGCCTACCCTCAGTGAATTGGGTGAATATGACGGAACAGCTTTAATGGAGTTCAAAACCAGGAAAAAGATTGTTTATAGAATTAAAAACGAGACGGCATGTACCTATGAGTTTGACGACACACCGCCCTTTTCTATCAATCGTCAAGCTTTAGAGTACGGGATGGAAATCGCCTTGCTCCTAAAATTGAATATAGTGGGTGAATTGCATGTTACTCGCAAACAGTATCTTGACGGCAGTATCCCTACCGGTTTTCAGAGAACCACTATTTTAGGTATTGAAGGAGAGTTTCCCATCTCAACCCGTACCATACGGGTCATACAGTTCAGCGTAGAAGAGGACAGCTGCCGGGAAGTATCCGATCATAGGCATACCCGTGTTTATTACACCGACCGGTTGGGCATGCCCCTCACCCAAACAGTTACTTATCCTGACATGCTTACTCCTCAGGAAGCTGCAGAAGCATGCCACTATATTCGTTTTGTAGCAAGAAGTTCCGGAAAAGTAAGAACCGGTATCGGAGCAGCAAGACAAGATGTAAATGTCAGTGTAACAGGTGGAACAAGAGTCGAAATTAAAGGAGTTTCTCACATATCGTGGATACCATCATTGACTCACAATGAAGCTTTTCGCCAAAGATCCTTCCTGGAAATCAAAAAGGAATTGCAGAGCCGCTCGTTAGATAAGTCAACCTGGAATATAAGTCACTGTTCCCTTCCGCTCAACAAGCTGCAACCTAGGCCCATCATTGACAAGATAACTAAATCCGGTTGGATGTTAATCGCAGTCAATCTGCCCGGTTTCCAAAACATTTTATCTTTCTTTACTCAGCCTCAGAGAACCTTTGCCGATGAAATAGCAGACAGGCTGAAGGTTATTGCCTGCCTGGAAAAACCTAATATGCTTCATTCCGAAGAGTTTTGTTTTTCTGATAAAGATTACACAGACCACCCGCAGCTTCTTTCCGGTGAAGAATGGCAGCTTATTAAGGGGTTGCTGCAGGCAAAACAAGAAGATGCGCAGATTTTGTTTTGGACTCCGCAAGAAGATTTGCAAACAGCTCTGGAGACCATCCAGGAACGTGCTATGTGGGCTTTTGACGGTGTTCCCAATGAAACCAGAAAATCTTTACCTGATGGTACGACTATTTTTGAAAGAGTATTGCCCGGTGCCGATAGAATGTATCCGGACACCGATTCCAAACCCATACCTATTTCTCAGGAATTTGTTGAGGAAGTGCTGGATAAAATGCCCCTTTATGTGTATGAACGGATGGAACAGCTTGCCGCCTGGGGTGTGCCGCGTGATGCTCATACATATATCTTGAGAAATAACTTGATGCCGGACATTGAGCATATATCCGCAGAACATGATATAGATCCCAAAAAAACAGCACTCCTTTTTGCTCATAACATAAAAAGTTTACACGGAGATGGCCCTCTTCCGGTCAAACCGGATAAAATATCAGACTTGATTACCTTCGTTAAATCACGGAAACTAACCTTTGATATCGTTTATGAAATGCTCCCTTATTTAGCTGACGATCCAAAAATTCAGTTCTCTTCCGTTCTTGATTTAATAGGATACGAGAAACATAATCGAGAAGATATATTAAAGGAAATTCCTCTCTTACACAAAATGTATCAATCTTTTAAAACAAAATCAGCTAATCAACCTTTCTCCGAATGTAACTGGATTATGGGACAGCTTCGTAAATTAGCTTTGGGCAATATGCCTTTGCGTGAAGTAGAAGAAAAAGTGTTGGCCGAAATAACAAAGGAGAAATAACCATGCTTGATATTTTCAAAGGCTATAAAGGAAGAGCTGTAGAGGTCTTGAAATCTTTCAAGATGCGGGTGTGGGGAAACTGTACTATAAATACTACCCGCGGAAAATTTGAAGGTATAATACTCCCTCGATCTGAAAATGATGATGATAAACATATTGTCTTGAAGTTACCTACCGGATATAATGTCGGTATCGATATTGATACTATCACCGGCATGAAAGAAAACAGCTTTAAAGAAGCTCATTATAAAATACCCGAAAAAGAATTTCCTTACACTCCGGGATTGCCTAAAGTCAAGCTTTTGGGAACCGGAGGCACGATTGCTTCTCGTCTCGATTATCGCACCGGAGCCGTAATACCGGCTTTTTCCCCGGGTGAATTGTATGGCGCTGTTCCTGAATTAGCGGAAATCTGCAATTTAGACACCGAAAAGGTATTTGCTGTGTTTTCCGAAAATATGGGACCCGAACAATATATTAAGCTTGCCGTATCAATCGGTGAAGAAATTAAAAAAGGAATAGACGGAATTGTAATTGGCCATGGTACCGACACTATGCATTACACATCGGCAGCTTTATCTTTCATGCTGCAAGATTTGCCGGTGCCTGTGGTAATGGTAGGTTCGCAAAGATCTTCCGACAGACCTTCATCCGATGCTGCTCTTAACCTTATGCACGCTGCTTACACTGCAGGTAATGCCGACATCGCCGAGGTTTTGGTTTGCATGTTTGGACCGACCAGTGATGAATATGCTCTTCTTCACCAGGGAACGCGCGTCCGTAAGATGCATTCATCTTATCGATCAACTTTCAGAACGATAGGGGAGACCCCCATCGCCTCGGTTAAGAGAGGAGAAATAAAACCTATAAAGACTGACTATAATCGCCGGCGAGATGATAAAAAGGTCAAAGTATATCCCTATTTTGAAGAAAGAATAGCCATGGTTTATTACTACCCCAATATGCATCCCGATATGATTGACTCGTTGGTGGATAACGGATACAAGGGAATAGTGATTATCGGAACGGGATTAGGCCACATAAACAAACCGGTATATCCCGCTATCAAAAGAGCTGTAGCCAAAGGTGTTCATATTTATATGACGGTGCAAACATTGTGGGGTTTTGTTCACATGTTTGTTTACGATACCGGGCGTGACCTGATGAGTATGGGTATTGTTCCTGCCGAAAACATGCTCCCTGAGACAGCCTATATAAAATTAGGATGGGTGTTGGGACAAACAACAGATCCCGAAAAAGTCAGAGATATGATGCTGACGCCCATAGCACGAGATATCACCGAAGGTGAACCGTATAACGGCTATCTTATCTTTCAGGGAGGAATACCGGAGGTAGAAGAATTCCTCAAAACTTTTCATAAATAATCTTCTCAATAGTCTAATATATATAAGTCCCTGCAAGAATTAACATCGCTAAGTGCCGGGATTTTTTATGCGGTTCTGCTGCCGGCTCTGTTCAGCTCCTTAAAATCTTCAAACACCTTTCAGTCAAGATTCCGCATCATCGCCTATAACACAGACCTGGCAGGTCTGTGAACGTTTCCGTAATGTCCGCACCAATCCGTATACAATTCACCTCCAAACGCCACCTCTAAAAGCCACTTCAACTCTTTCCAATTATAAATTCTACATCCTAAATTCTAAATTATCTTCATATTCCTTTTTAATTAGTGTTTTTTCGTGTAATTCGTTTATTAATTCGTGAAATAAAAAGCTGTTTCACCCAATTTCACCCTGAACGCCCCATCCTAACCTTCAATTTCATCAAGACTATCCCTTAATTATATAATTAGAGTAATTCGTGTAATTAGTGGATAAACTCATTTAATCTGTGGAATCTGTGGATAAACTCATTTAGTTACTTCTTGATATATTGATATTCCAATTCCAACGCTTCCAGGACGGTGAGATGAGAAATCAGATACGCCAAAGAGCTTTCCGCCCCCTGATTCTGATTAACCCCATGAGAATCGAGACCATCGCAGCACCCTTT
>PWOA01000094.1 GCA_003564155.1 Candidatus Cloacimonadota bacterium | reverse complement strand
CAAAGACCACATCATCCATATTGGAAACTGAAGTTACAAGAGTGGGGGGTATGCTCGTTGCTCTAAACTCAAGATTTGATAATGATTTTGGTAGCCTGAATACTTTTGTAAAACATCGTGCCCAAATTCGAGAAGCTAATGATAGGTATTATGGTCAACTGGATGATATTCGAAGAAAGCTGCAAGGATCCTCTGAAAAAGAGGCAGCAGATCTTGAAAAATTAAGGACGAAACTAGAAAATCATTACAGGGTCAGTATTGCAGAACAAGGAAAAGTGGTTGGTTCTTTGGAAAGGCTCGAAAAAGAAATATCTGATATGGCATCTAGAAGGGATAAGGCTTTAGTAAAAGAAAAGCAAGTTCTTTTTCTCAGGAAGAAAGAGAAATTAGCACAGCAAGCAGCCGATGCTGTAGCTGTTATTAAAGATCAGTTTTTTGAACAAACGAGACAAGAAATTGAAAAAGTAACAAAAGAAGTGTTTTCAAAGCTAGCCTGGAAGAAAGATGATCATTTTAAGGATGTGTTGCTTGATCAAAGTTTTCGTCTTGAGGTAATTGACCGATGGGGCACCCCAACCCGGCAAGAATTGTCAGCAGGTGAACGACAGATACTAAGTCTCTCATTCATTACTGCATTATCACGATTATCTGGTGAAGAAGCACCTCTTGTAATGGACACACCTTTCGGCCGTCTTTCCGGAAATCACTTATCTGCTGTAGCGGAAAATCTTCCTGAATTAACACCACAATTGATTCTTTTTGTTACTGATAGAGAATGGGATGAAGCTTCAAGGACAAAACTGGAACCACGAGTGGGTAGTATGTACAAACTCAATTTTGATAAAAGCACAAGCAGCACAGAAATAATGGAGGTGGACTTCGAATGGTAGAGGTTAAGGGAAGCGATAGAGTAAGTATTGATAGGAATGTACATGATTATTATATCCAGTTAAGTAGACAATCAAGAAGTGGGCCTGAGGATGCACCTTTTTTATTGATGAAGGATGTTTTTATGTGGTCAGTAGCATTGGGTGTAGAAAGAGGTAAACGTCGAGTGGTGAGTGGATCAAGAGAACAAATTTTTCGTTGGGATCAATTTTCTCAAGAAACTGATATTCCAGCACTCAAAGCTATTGCCTTAGCAGAGACTGGTGACGTGGAAGTACTTGTAGATGAAGCAAGGATCCTACGTATTGCAGAAGAATTTGCGAATGAAGGTATCTGGGAACTTAAAACTAGGCTCCTCGATCGACAAGGAAAAGCTCTTTGGAACTTGGTCGACGAAGTTAGGGGATAATTTCAATATGGACCCTGAAGATAAAAGGAAATTATTACGAGAGTAAAGTCATTTGTACATAGTATTAATGGATGATTATGATGCTTCTAAGGCTGTTGATGAAGCAGTACAAGATCAGATATTTAAATTAATTAAAAGGATTAAGTTTGACCTAAATTTAAGCGCAACATTTGTGAAGTTAATCAAAAGCCTTATATCAAAACATGAAGAACATTTAATGCTTGAAAGAGGTTTACATTCTTCAAACTTAAAACACGAATTTCAGTTATTAACAAAAGGAATTAGGACTTTGTCCTTTATCATCGAATCTGTTGAACAAGCTTATCATGGGTGGTCTGAAGTTGGTTTAGAGGAAAAGAAACCAAGAACCCCAAACAAGAGGTCTGACAAAATTAAGAGAGGTACGAGAACCTCTGAAGAAGACTTTCGATATCCGATATTGAAAACCTTACAAGATATGGGAGGCCCAGGAAGAATAGCATATATTTTATAACAGGTTTATCTGCGGATGAAAGATGATTTTCTTCCCGCAAATTAAAAAATTATTGAGAGTGTTAAAGAAGAACGCTGGAGAAATATTATAGAATAGACGCGTAAACGCTTATAGGATAATGGTTTTTTAAAATGAAACTCACCTCGAGGCATCTGGTAGATTAGCCTGACTGGAGAGAGAAATATTATGATTAACTTTAAACAAAAACGAATAGGTTCGGAAAAGTAAAAAGATATGTAAATCGGATGTTTTACCGCTTTAGCTTTTTCATCTAAATCAGTTATGACTTTTCATCTGGTGTTTAGCTAGACTTTTAATATATATTGAACAGCAGAAAGAATATTAGGTTGTTATAAAGATGAAAAACAAACTTGGAAAAATAACATCTAGAATAACTAAGAAATAAAATTATTAAGTACCTAAAATGGATACTTGAATGGAATATTGTAAATACACAATTGTGTCGAATATATGTTTTCAAAAGAAACAAGAAAAATAAACTTACTAAAGTAAAAGCTTTAGTAGGTTATTAGAATAGAAACAATGATTACTCTAAAGAATTGAACAAGAGGATTTAAGGAGAGACATGTCATTAATCGATTTATACACACAAATTTATAGTGATTCTGACTTAGTAACTAAAAAAGTAAAACAGAAAATTCGAGAAATTGTTAGAGCATATAGACATTCATGGGATATTTATAGTGAATTAATTCAGAACTCTGTTGATGCAATTAATCGAAGATATAGAATTTATTATGATCCAGAATTCAGTTTATATGATTGTTATAGACAAAATAGTACTCTTATAGATATAACAACAAATTACTCTGGCAAGATCAAACTAATTATCAACATTCCAGAACAAACAATCAAGATATTAGATAATGGAGTTGGAATTCCAAAAGATAAAATCCAAGAATTTCTCCTTCCAGATGGCACAGATAAAGTTGTAAATCAGGAGTATGGCTTCAAAGGTTATGGTTTGACATATGCTGCATTTATTACACAATCCTTTTATGCAGCTAGTAAGCCATTTACTGAAAATAATTGGTATGAATATTCGCTAGATGGTTTATTTGAGTGGTTAATTGATGAACAAAATGAATGTGAGTTTCCAACTGGGCCAATTGAAGAACCAAGAATTATTGACAATGATGTCGCCCGAGAGGGTTGGAATACTGAAATAAAAATTCAGTTAGCAAATAATTATAAGGAATTGTTTCCAGCTGTTTCTGCCATTGATCAAGCACTCTCACTTGTCAATACATCGGAACAGATTGATGGCTTTGAATATATTTTACGGACACGAACAGCTATCGGTAATACCAAATCACTATTCAATAGACCACCGCTTGTTCCTATTCATGTAAATTTAGAGATTGTTTTTGAAGATGGTGAAACAACAGATAGAGTAATCCCTTATAGTTACTATCATCCTAAGGACCATGTTGAATTAAGTGTTCGTTCTTTTACTTTTGAGGAATACTTAGGTGAATTAATAAGAGCAAATCCAGATCTAAAATTTCGAAGTCTATTTCATAAAATTGTAGAAGTTATCGTTGGAACAAGGCTTTCATTTACAAGCAATTTTGCACTTGCAGCAATAAGTTCAACAAGATTATCTAGAATAGAAGGAGCACTTGGGCTCGACCGATATGAAACTAAGGATGTTGGAATATCTTATGGTGTATACTTGGCAATTGACGGTATGCCAACTGGCCTTAGGATCGATGATTGGGATACTAAAGGAGGATATTTAAAGCGATATTTTGTTGTGATTGATATTGATCTCGAAATCAGTAATCAATTAGATCCAGGCCGAAAAGGAATTTCTGATTACTACGCAAGACTTTTTAGTGATAAAGCTATAAATCTCATTAACAATACAACAATTGGCGACAGTTTATCTTTTGGTACTTATGCTTCTAGACATCTAGATCATGGCAGAGGCAGAGAAGAAGGGGGATTACCACCGCAAGATTTTCAAAACGAAATTCTACAGAGAATTCAAACGGGAGATGAAGTTATTGATACTGATGAACACATTTTACAAACATTACGAAATGTCTCTTCGTTCTTATATTTGCCAAATGATGAACAAGAAACAATTGCATTATTCTATGAGTTGTTGAGCAAAGGTTATATTAAAGGTTATAAGACTTTATATTTAAGTGGAAGTAGTGCAGTTTATGATGCTGCACTAAAATACGAGATAATTGCTAGTAGTGAGAATTCTTATCCATCTGACATTTTAGGTATAGGAAGAGTTCTCATCGAACACTTACAGAGTAGGGGAGAAGAGGTTTATGTTCATGCTAATCACCACACAGGACAGACCAATTATCCAGAGCTTTGTGTAGATTTCAAACTTCATGTCGGAAACTTCCTAAATGAGGTAATCAATAGTTCAGGTAATACATCAAAGGATCCAAAGGCTATTGATATTTTAGTTGTTTGGGACACCTACATACCAAGTTCAATACCTAATAATGCATATACATTAGCAGAGGTCACTCCCGATCAACGTATTTTTCATTCGACAACTAAAAGGTTAGGACTGATTAGAGAATACAATACCGAAATTCTTTGCATTGTACTAAAAGATGTTATATCGTCAATAAATTAAAACCGCACTTCTATTGACTTCCAGTCAATATATGATAAA
>PWOA01000083.1 GCA_003564155.1 Candidatus Cloacimonadota bacterium | reverse complement strand
TGGACTAAGGGGATGGCACCCTTGCTATAATATTTTCGTATTATAGTTGGTAGTAGGATGCCCACCCTATTCTGTGATTCTCATATCATAGGTGGGGTGGGATTCCAACCTCACTTTAACCTACCCACTAGCTACTAGCCCACCGTAAGACCAGTTATACTACCAAGTTTTAAGAATGATACAGGTGTGGCATTTTTTCTATAATATCTTGTTTGGTTAATTTTTCTATTATAGACACATCAGTAGGGTCAAATATCCCCACTGATATCACATCTTGTTCAGCATTGACCACATCCTTGCTTCTTTCGTGGAATATCGCACCTTTGAATCCCCATTCTTCTAGAGTCTCCTCATCGACTGCGGTCCAGTCTAGATGTCCCGAGGTTCCCTTAGACCGCTCCCATGATTGGTATTGTTCTGGTGAATGTTGATAGGCAATCTTTTGATGTGCCGGGTTATTGAAGTTAAATATTTTGTTCTCCGGGACGTTTAGTTTTACCCGATATACAGCCCAATCTTTTGGTGACCGTGCTATGGCGTACCCCATAGCGTACCGATATCCATCCTCACTTTCTGATACAAAGAACAAACCACCCATGTCGTGACCCTTTCTCCCACCTCGTTTAAGGTTCCCACCATCCAGTTGGGCGGGGCCACCGTGGAGATATACTTTACTATTTAAATTCTCTGCCAATGACAGAATTTCACTAATAATCATTGTGGATATTCATATCGAGGTGTGATAATATTTAGAAATTCCAGCGTAAGGATGGCATAAATATAGCGAATGCTAGATTGGATTATACCATGGAATTTATTAGAGAACTGCTTATTAGCGAGTCTATGAAAGACTATAACTATGAAACGTACCATACCACATACTCATCTGCTATTCAAGAAGCGTTGGGGGTTGTCAGGGAACGTGGTTATGAAATTGATGATGATGAAGTATTCCGAAAGATCGGGTCTGGTCCTAGAAAACCCCAGCCCGGTGATACCAATAGCATAACGTTGGAATTGAGTAGGGATGGTAGACCTGTTAGAAAGGCTCTACATATTCAGGTGTATAACAGAGGTAATGAAACTGACTCCCCGTTCGAGTTGAACATGTACATATTATAAAGTTACAAAGATTGTCTAGTAAGGATAAATAGTTGAACATATCATTAATACTATCTATCATATGAACGCGAAATTAAATAAATTTTTAGATTCTTTCTTAGACGACTACTCGTCATGCGCGGATATTAATTCCATTACTGAGCAAACAAACCAATTGTTTAAAGAGTTCCTTGAAGAGAGGACTTTACTGGAATTAAAAAAAGATAAAAAGCGTAGAGAAGTGAATTATGATGACAATTTCATCTACAAAGATGATCAGCGTGGGCAGCTTGTCAAGCATAAGGAAAGTGGAAAAGTAGGCGCTGTAGTTAGTTATGACCCTATAGTTTTCAGAAAAAAAGGTGATGTAGATCTGCCAAAGGGTAAAAGGTTTGGCGGTGAGCCTAGACCGGCTGTTGATTATTATGGTGATGATAATTTAGGAGATGTTAGAGTAGTTCCAGTCGTTGATGGTGAGGTTCCTGATAACGCAAGGCCCAAGTTCTGGTACGCTGGTGAGTATGATGTGTTACCGGGAGAGACCGTTGATGTTGAGCATTATATTGAAAGGACTAGAAACCCTGCTCTTCCTACGCGCACCGGTGAGATCGCGAAAAGGCGCAAGGGAAATGTGAAAGTGGACAAGTCTCTGGCTAGATGGACGAGAGATGAAAAAACAGGACAGATGGTTTTAGCTAATCCCGAAGACTTTGATGAAGAAACTCGCAAAGAGTTGATGAAACGTAAAATGCCTAGTGAAGTTGATGGTGAGAAATGGGAAAGAGAATTACAACAGGCTAGGCGGCGTCAAGATTCAGAAGATGAAGATGAATTTGGTCGCCACGTAGCAAATTGGGAAAAGAAC
The DNA here is from genome assembly GCA_003564155.1 of Candidatus Cloacimonadota bacterium. Classification (GTDB taxonomy): domain Bacteria; phylum Cloacimonadota; class Cloacimonadia; order Cloacimonadales; family PWNZ01; genus PWOA01. Next base: position 2,659 of record PWOA01000083.1, on the reverse strand, counting down.
ATACAATATAAACAGCAGAAAGACGCAGGAGAGGAAGGTTTATATGGTCGTTATGGTCGTCGAAGTAAAGGATAAATCAATATTACGTATAAAGAAGTATTAACTGTTGCAAGAAGTATTGTAATACTATGAAGATATTAAGGATGTTATAAATGACTAAATTAGGTAAAGACAACATTAAATGGTTAAGAGAGTTTGCTGGGTTGCAGGAAACCCATTACGGTAGACTAGAAGATAAGCAGTTTACTGTTGAATTTGGGGGGAAACGATATATTTTGCTAACTCGTGAGCTAGAAGATCCGGACGGATTTGGTAAAATCTCTCATTATGTTATTGATGAACATGGTAGAGAACATTATATGAATTGGTCTCCCTATAGTATCCCCACTGAAGAAGAGGTTATTAAATGGTTAGAGTTAGGCATGCCGGACGGGGGCGGAAGACCATTAGATAGTAAAAGCTTAAGCAGTCTTTCTTGAATGAGAACAGAGCTTAGCTCTGTTCTCATTCAAAGAATGATTTAATCTTATTAATTGCTTTAATATAAAGGTTTTCTACCCATACAGGTTGTGGTAATGCATTCCAGCCAATAATTAATCCCACTGATATCCAAAATAAAATTGTTAACATGATAGTTTCCTTTTTGTTATTGTAATCATATTTATATTTATCAAATTTTTGCTATTACATCACAGTTATGGTTCCAACCGCTGAATCAAGAAGTTTATCCATTTTCAATTTGAAATAGCTTGCCATGGAATCCTTTCCATCTTCAGCCTGATCAACCATCAAGTCCTCTGAAGTTAATGAAACTTGTCTTCCAAATCCTTTAGGTCCGAGGGTTTTTGGTAAAGGGTTGAATTTGACATCACCTGTTATGATGTATTGGGCACCGAGTTCATTAACAAACTCAAACCAGTCTCGGAGTTTTTTGTCTCTTGCAGATTTGAATGTCCCTATTTCTTGAAACAGATATTTTAAGAATAATTGTTTATCTCTCGGGGCTGACATTGCTTGTCGGTATGTTGAGGGGAATTCCTTTTCATAACCGAAATAGGCTGGCATGATATATTCACTGGTGAATCGTATTATTTCATCTGCTGCTTCATTGTAGAATTTATAATGTGCAGATGATCCCACACTAATACTAAACTGTGATCTGGCCAGAGAGTGCATCAGACGATGAGCCATTATCCATGGAGTCATAGGAACGCGCTGATCACCTTTATTGTTGGTGAAGATGACTGTAATGGCATTGTCTGTGTTAATCTTTTCTAGGGAGTTTGAGACCTGTTCTCCGAGATTCTTTTTAACCCATTCCGGATCAACTTTACCTACTTCTGTATGATGTCTACCTTCTTTAGTGTTAACAAACATTAAATTTATGTTTTGTTTAACATTACCAAATTTTTTCTTTATGTTTTGAATAGAAGCTGGATGCGTGACAATCATGCGATCTCGTTTATGGGTGAAAGAGCTTCCCTTGGAAAAATCCCCCACATGATCTATGTCTTGTATGGGCACTTCGTTCAATAGTGTTTGTATTTTCATATTCGTTTATCCGCAAATGGGTCCGTGACAACAAGTTCCCATTTATTTATTTGACTCGACATTCATTATCATGTACAATCGTCTAGGAAGGAAAGAATTTAATAAAGAAGAACAACATGCATATTAAGATAGATCAAAAGAAAAATTATTGGGTCACTTCTGACTTGCACTTCTGGCATAAGAATGTCATCAGATATTCCAACAGGCCGTTTGACTCGGTTACAGATATGAATGAGGGCTTGATTGAGAATTGGAACAATCGTGTTGGCACACAGGATATTGTATTCAATCTCGGGGATTTTGCCTTCGCAAATGAAATCAAAGTTATAGAAATTCTGTCTAGGCTCAATGGAACACAATACTTCATTTACGGAAATCATGATAAGGTTATGAAACGGGATGCGGTTCAACAGTATTGTAGGGAAACGGGGAAGATCAAACTGTTTTGTGATGTTATTGAATGTAATTATAAGGGGACTCCACTGTTTATGAGCCATTACTCACATCGAACGTGGAATCGTGCTCAACATGGGGCAGTCCATCTGTACGGGCATTCACATGGCTCCTTGCCCGGATTGGGGCGATCCATGGATGTTGGGGTGGATACCAAAACGCTGGTATCAGACTACGCTCCGTTTGCCTTGGATGATGTAATCGAATTCCTATCACACCAACCCATCCATAAAGTAGACCACCATTGAGACTAATAATAAATAAGCAACGTGATAAGCTTATTTATTATGCGCATCCTTGAAATCATAAACCCTAAAGTACAATCTAGAACATATCCGGGAACATTCCAACCTAAGCAGGGTACTGGATATAAAAAGCGTCCGGGTCATATTGAATCTGGGAGCTTTTCGGTTGTTAGGGATGATCCTAAAAATCCCCACAGCGTGATAAAAACTGCCAGAGGCCCAAAGGAAACCCAAACTGACGGTTTCTGGATTTATGTTGATTACATTTTAAAAATGCGATTATGGAAGAACCCATACTTCCCTAGAATCTATGAAAAGAAAACGTTCAAAGATAGAGAAGCTGAACAGGTTAAACGAATAAATATGGAGAGGCTCCATGAGATGAGTAAACTCTCTCAAAAAGAAGGGCA